>NZ_JAJCPX010000060.1:0-10879 GCF_020563125.1 Longicatena sp. 210702-DFI.1.196
AGCTGCTGAAAAACCCCAACGGCTTGATTTTGGGTACGCCGGGTTCCGGTAAGTCCTTCAGCGCAAAACGAGAAATCGCCAACTGCTTTTTGCTTACCAGCGATGATGTCATTATCTGTGACCCGGAAGCGGAGTACGCACCTCTTGTTGAGCGTCTGCATGGGCAGGTCATCAAGATCTCGCCTACCTCCACCAACTACATCAATCCGATGGACCTGAACCTGGACTACTCGGATGATGAAAGCCCGCTGTCCCTCAAATCTGATTTTATCCTCAGCTTGTGTGAGCTGATCGTGGGCGGTAAGGAGGGCTTACAGCCGGTGCAGAAAACCATCATCGACCGCTGTGTGCGTCTGGTCTATCAGACTTACCTCAATGACCCGCGCCCGGAGAATATGCCCATACTGGAGGATCTGTATAACCTGCTCCGGGAACAGGAGGAAAAGGAAGCCCAGTATATCGCTACGGCCCTTGAAATCTATGTAACCGGCTCCCTCAATGTGTTCAACCACCAGAGCAATGTGGACATCAACAACCGCATTGTCTGCTATGACATCAAGGAGCTGGGCAAGCAGCTGAAAAAGATTGGTATGCTGGTGGTGCAGGACCAAGTGTGGAACCGCGTTACCATCAACCGCGCTGCTCACAAGTCCACCCGCTACTACATCGACGAGATGCACCTGCTTTTGAAGGAGGAACAGACCGCTGCCTATACAGTAGAAATCTGGAAGCGATTCCGTAAATGGGGCGGTATTCCGACAGGTATTACCCAGAATGTCAAAGACCTTTTGAGCAGCCGCGAGGTAGAGAACATCTTTGAAAACTCCGACTTCGTGTATATGCTCAACCAGGCAGGCGGAGACCGTCAGATACTTGCCAAGCAGCTGGGCATTTCCACGCACCAGCTTAGCTATGTGACACACTCCGGTGAGGGTGAGGGCCTGCTGTTCTATGGTTCCACGATCCTGCCTTTCGTGGATCACTTCCCGAAGAATACCGAGCTTTATCGCATTATGACCACAAAACCCCAGGAACTGAAAAAGGAGGATGAATAATGATGAACCCCAACATTTTGAATAAAAACCCGCTGATGTTTTTTGACAGGGCGGTAAATGCCCAGCGCAGCCAGCTTCTTACAGTCATGGCCGATGCGGTAAGTGAGTGCCGCACGGCGGCAGATCAGGCAGCCGAACTGAATGAGACCGGTCAGGTGGGGCTGCTCCGTCTGGCAGAGATCTGGAGTGCTATCCGTGCTAAGGAAGGTATGGGCGGTCTGGTTCTGGAAGGAACCGAAGCAAAGATCCTGTCCGATGTTGTGGCACAGTTTTATGCCTACCTGTCCGGCTGTATGTTCAACGATCCTGTGGGAATGGCCATTTATGCAGAGCTGCACTACATGATGTCCTCCCTCATGCTGGGAGAATGGTTTGAATAAGGAGCCGCGCCTGCATTTTACTGATGAGGAACGGTCTGACCCTGCACTGGAAAAGCCGATTCGTAAAGCGGAGAAAGCTGCGGCCAGAGCAGATAAGGCGCAGGCCAATATCCCAAAGAAAAAGGTCAGGCAGACGGTCATTGACCCGGATACCGGAAAAAAGACCTCGAAGTTGACCTTTGAGGACAAGAAAAAGCCACCCTCCAAACTTTCTCAAGGGGTCAAGGAAGCTCCCGTCCATCTGGTTGCGGGCAAACTCCACAAAGAGATCCGGGAAACAGAACAGGACAATGTGGGCGTGGAAAGCGCCCACAAGTCCGAGGAAGCGGTGGAGACCGGCGCTTATCTGGTGCGGGAGGGCTATCACAGCCACAAGCTGAAGCCGTACCGCAAAGCAGCACAGGCAGAGCGCCAACTGGAAAAGGCAAATGTAAATGTTCTGTACCAGAAATCTTTGCAGGAAAATCCCCAGTTTGCCAGCAATCCACTTTCCCGCTGGCAGCAAAAGCAGGCCATCAAAAAGCAGTATGCCGCCGCCAAACACGCCGGTCAGACTGCTGGAAATACCGCCCAGGCTGCATCTAAAACAGGAAAAGCCGCAAGGACGGTAAAAGAAAAGGTACAGCAGGCAGGGGCATTCGTCATGCGCCACAAGAAGGGTTTCCTGATGGCAGGGGTTTTGTTCCTCATTACCTGTATGCTGATGAATACCATGTCCTCCTGCTCCATGATGGCGCAGAGCATCGGTTCCGTTCTCTCCGGCACCACCTATCCGTCGGATGACCCGGAAATGCTGGCGGTGGAGGCAGATTATGCAGCCAGAGAAGCCCAGTTGCAGGAGAAAATCGACAACATTGAAAGCAGTCACCCAGGGTATGACGAGTATCGCTATGACCTTGGTATGATCGGCCATGACCCTCATGAGCTGGCAGCATTTCTCTCTGCCGTCTTGCAAGGCTACACCCGGCAGAGCGCTCAGGCAGAGCTGGCGCGTGTGTTTGCAGCACAGTATCAGCTGACGCTTACTGAGGAAGTGGAGATTCGGTACCGCACGGAGACCTCCACCGACCCGGAGACCGGTGAGACCACCTCAGAAGAAGTTCCCTATGAGTATTACATTTTGAATGTGAAACTCGCCAGCAAGCCCATTTCCGCTGTGGTGTCGGAACTTCTGACCCCGGAGCAGATGAAAATGTATCAGGTCTACCGGCAGACCATGGGCAATAAGCCGCTGTTGTTTGGCGGCGGCTCCCCTGATACCAGCGGCTCGGAAGATCTGTCCGGTGTGCAGTTCATTAACGGTACCCGCCCCGGCAATCCTCAGCTGGTGGAACTGGCCAAGCGTCAGGTGGGCAATGTGGGCGGCTATCCTTATTGGAGCTGGTATGGCTTTGACAGCCGCGTGGAATGGTGCGCCTGCTTCGTATCCTGGTGCTATAACCAGGCAGGAAAAAGTGAACCGCGCTTTGCAGGCTGTGAGTGGCAGGGCGTTCCGTGGTTCCAGTCTCATGGACAGTGGGGCGCAAGAGGCTATAACAATCTGGCTCCCGGAGATGCAATTTTCTTTGACTGGGATTTGGATGGGACAGCAGACCATGTAGGTATCGTGATCGGTACGGATGGCAGCCGTGTTTATACCGTGGAGGGAAATTCCGGCGATGCCTGCAAGATTAAAAGTTATGACCTGAATTATCAAAGCATTAAGGGCTACGGCCTGATGAACTGGTAACAGAGATTTTTAAGAAGGAGTGATAGACGATGGCAAAGAACAAAATTGAGCG
The DNA here is from genome assembly GCF_020563125.1 of Longicatena sp. 210702-DFI.1.196. NCBI lineage: Bacteria > Bacillati > Bacillota > Erysipelotrichia > Erysipelotrichales > Erysipelotrichaceae > Longicatena > Longicatena sp. 210702-DFI.1.196. The sequence continues at coordinate 3,217 of NZ_JAJCPX010000060.1, forward strand.
CATTGACCAGGAGATTACAAAGGTCCGCGAGAAGATCGCAGAGTATCAGGAAAAGCTCAAGGCGCTGGAAGCACAGAAAACCGAGGCAGAAAATCTGGAGATCGTCCAGATGGTGCGCGCCCTGCGTATGACCCCGACCCAGTTGAGCGCCATGCTGTCCGGTGGCACAGTTCCCGGCAGTTTGGCTGATGACAATAACGAACAGGAGGAAAACAGCTATGAGGAATAAACGATTGCTCCGAACACTTTCCGCCCTTTGCCTGACAATGGTTGTGGCATTTGGCTTTACGATCCCTGCTTTTGCACAGGGGTCAGAACAGGCTCCGGCGGCACCGGCAGAGGATTCTACCAATGACAGCAATGTTACTGTGGAAGAAACAGAACCAGCACCGGCACTTACACCGGAGGGGAATGCGGCACTGGTGGATGATTTTGGAGGCAATAAGCAGCTTATTACTGTTACGACCAAAGCTGGAAATTACTTTTACATCCTGATTGACAGGGCGAATGAGGATAAAAAGACTGCTGTTCACTTTCTGAATCAGGTGGATGAAGCGGATTTGATGGCACTGATGGAAGATGGAAAAGCAAAAGAGGAGCCGCCTGCGGTATGCAGCTGCACGGCAAAATGTGAAGCAGGGGCAGTCAATACGGCCTGCCCGGTCTGTGTAACTGATAAGAGTAAATGTACGGGCAAAGCACCGGAACCTCCGGCAGAAACACCGGAGCCGGAAAAAGAGAAGCCTGCCGGACTGAACCCGGCTGCGATAGTCCTTTTGCTGGCTCTGCTGGGCGGCTGTGGCGTATTTGCCTATTTGAAGCTTGTTAAGAACAAGCCTAAGACCAAGGGCAATGACAGTCTGGACGATTATGATTATGGCGAGGAAGATTCCGAGGAATGGGAAACCGAGGATGAGGAGTTGGACGAACCGGACGCTGATGGGGGCAGCACAGAAGATGATGATGAGGACAGTGTGAAATGACCCGTTTCACAGACAGTCCCTATGAACGCATGATGACACGCAGGCCGGAGGGCGGGAAGGAAACTTCCCGTCCTCCTTCTTTACTCCACAGCCACCCCTGCTATGGTTGCGGGAATTATGGAAGACCCTGCGTAGGTATCTGTCACCGGGAAATGTCCCGATGGCTCAAAGAGAGGAGGAACCATCATGGCTCAACATAAATTGGTAATTGCCGAAAAACCATCAGTTGCCCAGAATTTGGCGGCGGTGATCGGCGCAACCGTCCGTAAGGACGGGTATCTGGAGGGTAACGGCTGGCGTGTCAGCTGGTGCGTGGGCCATCTGGCCGGTCTTGCGGATGCAGACAGTTATGATCCCAAGTATGCCAAGTGGCGATATGATGACCTGCCTATTCTGCCGGAACATTGGCAGATGGTGGTGGGAAAAGATAAGAAAAAGCAGTTTGATATTCTCAAAAAGCTGATGAATGCCCCGGATGTGACGGAGGTGGTAAATGCCTGCGATGCCGGACGCGAGGGTGAGCTGATCTTCCGCAGCGTCTATGAGCTGGCAGACTGTCAAAAGCCTATGAAAAGGCTCTGGATTTCTTCGATGGAGGACTCCGCCATAAGGGAAGGCTTTGCAAACCTGCGCCCCGGTGCGGACTATGACGGACTTCGGGATGCTGCCCTCTGCCGTGCCAAGGCCGACTGGCTGGTGGGGATCAATGCTACAAGGCTTTTTTCCGTGCTGTACCACCGCACCCTCAACATCGGGCGCGTGATGTCTCCAACGCTGGCGCTCATTGTCCAGCGAGAGGCTGAGATCGACACCTTTAAGCCGGTTCCCTTTTATACCGTGGCGCTGGAGCTGCCCGGTCTTACCGTATCCGGGGAGCGCATAAGTGACCGAGCAAGCGCAGAACAGCTGAAAGAAGCCTGCCAGGGTGCAGCTGTCACAATCAAAAAGGTGGAGTGCAAGGAAAAGTCCGAAAAGCCGCCTGCCCTCTATGACCTGACTACTCTGCAAAGAGACGCCAACCGCCTGCTTGGATTTACAGCCCAGCAGACCTTGGACTATCTGCAAAGCCTGTATGAAAAGAAGCTCTGCACCTATCCCCGTACTGACAGCCGCTATCTGACTGGTGATATGGCAGACAGCCTGCCGGTGCTGGTCAAGCTGGTTGCCAATGCTATGCCGTTTCGCAAAGGAATCGCCATTACCTGTGATCCGCAGACGGTCATCAACGATAAGAAAGTAACCGACCACCACGCAGTAATCCCTACCAGAAATCTCAAGGATGCAGACCTTTCTGCCCTTCCTGCGGGAGAAAAAGCAGTGCTGGAGCTGGTGGCCCTGCGTCTGCTGTGCGCCGTGGCTCATCCCCATATCTATTCGGAAACCGTTGTGATTGCAGCGTGTGCCGGTGGGGAATTTACCGCCAAAGGAAAAACGGTGAGGCACCCCGGATGGAAAGCACTGGAGGACGCTTACCGTGCCAAAACGAAGGATGCAGAGCCGAAAAAAGAGGGTGCAGAGAAAGCCCTGCCGGAGCTGACTGAAGGACAGACCCTTTCGGTTTCTGCGGCAATCGTCAAAGAAGGCAAAAGCAGTCCGCCCCAGCACTTTACGGAGGACACCCTGTTGTCCGCGATGGAGACTGCCGGAAAAGAGGATATGCCGGAGGATGCCGAGCGAAAAGGTCTGGGGACACCGGCCACTCGTGCCGGTATTTTGGAAAAGCTGGTATCTGCCGGTTTTCTGGAACGAAAAAAGAGCAGGAAAACGGTGCAGCTTCTCCCTTCCCACGATGCAGTTTCCCTGATCACCGTTCTGCCGGAACAACTGCAATCGCCGCTTCTGACTGCCGAGTGGGAGTACCGACTGGGCGAGATCGAGCGCGGGCAGCTTGCCCCAGAGGAGTTTTTGGACGGGATCAGCACCATGCTGAAAGACCTGGTGGGAACTTATCAGGTCATCAAGGGAACTGAGTACCTGTTCACTCCGCCCCGTGAGGTGGTGGGCAAATGCCCTCGCTGCGGCGGTGAAGTTGCAGAACTGCAAAAAGGCTTCTTCTGTCAGAATGATTCTTGCAAATTTGCAATCTGGAAAAATAACAAATGGTGGGCTGCCAAGAAAAAACAGCCGACCAAGGCTGTGGTGTCTGCACTGCTTAACGATGGCCGTGTCCGTGTGACGGGCCTATATTCGGAGAAAACCGGAAAGACCTACGATGCCGCTGTGGTTTTGGAGGATGATGGACAGTATGCCAACTTCAAGCTGGAATTTGACCAGCGGAAAGGAGGCAGCCGATGAAGCTCTCTTTAGTGGAACGGGAAACCATTCTCCTCTATAACCAGGCAGAACCAATGGCTGAGGTCTACACCCACGATCCCCGTCTGATGGAGAAGCTGGAACTGCTGGCAAAAAAGCACCCCGACCAGATCACCCGAAAGGACGCCCATAACTTTACCGTCCCCAAGCGGTGTGTATCAGTCCGGGAGCCATACAGCGCCGAGCGCCGCAAAGCTGCCAGTGAGCGTGCGAAAGCCGCCGGATACCAGCCCCCTGTGAAAAAGTCCGGCAGTTAAAGGCACATGGCAGAGAATGTATTTGAAGCGGTCAAGCAGTCGGTCAGCACCAGAGAAGCGGCAGCGTTTTATGGGATCGAGGTCAAACGAAATGGTATGGCCTGCTGTCCCTTTCACGACGATAAGAACCCCAGCATGAAGGTAGACCAGCGGTTCCACTGCTTTGGTTGCGGTGAAGATGGGGATGTGATCGACTTTACCGCAAAGCTCTTTAACCTCTCCCCAAAAGAAGCGGCGGAGAAACTGGCACAGGACTTTGGCCTGATCTATGACAGTCAGGCTCCGCCCCGCAGGAGATATGTCCGGCAAAAAACCGAGGCACAGAAGTTTCGGGAGGATCGACAGCGCTGTTACCGCGTACTGTCCGATTACTACCATCTGCTGAAAAAATGGGGGATTGACCATTCTCCCAGGACACCGGAGGAAGAACCGCACCCCCGCTTTGTGGAAGCGATCCAGAAGAAAACCTATGTAGAGTACCTGTTGGACCTTTTTCTTTATGAAAGTGAAGAAGAACAAAGGGCATGGGTTGCAGAACACACAGCAGAAATCACACACTTGGAAAGGAGATTGAAAATCATGGCTGAGAACAAACCCACCAACCGAGAGCGGCTAAGGGAAATCACAGATGGCATCGAGCAGGGGATCAAGGAACTGTTTGAGAGTGAAAAGTATATGCGCTATCTGTCCGTCATGTCCCGCTTCCACCGCTATTCGGTAAACAACACCATGCTCATCTATATGCAGAAGCCGGACGCTACATTAGTAGCCGGATACAATAAGTGGAAAGACCAGTTTGAGCGTCATGTAAAAAAGGGCGAGCATGGTATTACCATCATTGCCCCAACACCGTATAAGAAGAAAATCGAGGAGCAGAAGCTGGACCCGGATACCAAGGCTCCGATTCTGGATAAAGACGGAAAGATCGTCACAGAGGAAAAAGAAATCGAGATTCCCATGTTCCGCCCTGTCAAGGTCTTTGATGTGAGTCAGACCGACGGGAAACCTTTGCCGGAGCTTGCTTCCTCCCTTTCCGGCAATGTGCCAAATTATGAGGCATTCATGGAGGCTCTGCGCCGCAGTGCGCCGGTGCCGATTACTTTTGAAGCAATGGCCGCCGATACGGACGGCTATTTTTCTGCCGATCATCAGAAAATCGCCATTCGTCAGGGCATGAGTGAGGTGCAGACGGTTTCGGCCACAGTACACGAGATTGCCCACAGCAAGCTCCACAATCAGAAAAAGATTCAGATTGCCAATGACGAGCAATATCAGGAAATCGAGCTGTTTGATAAACCCGGTCTGTTCTCCAATGGGCGGATTGTCCGTGATAATCTGCCGGAGGGCGTTTATTGCTATGACCTGCGCGGTTCTGACTACGACCCCGGAGAGCCGGTCTGTGTAGAAGAACAAGTGGTTGTAAACCATGCAGGTTGCGTTCTGCTGACAGAGCCGCTGGAGCTGGCGGAAGATGGACGCCTGATGCTGACCGAGGAAGAAGGGCTGAATTTTGTTGGCGGCTTTTCTACCCTCACCCAGTTTTTGCAAGAACAGAGGAAAGACCGCCACACGGAGGAAGTGGAGGCTGAAAGCATCTCCTATGCGGTCTGCAAATATTTTGGCATTGAGACCGGAGAAAACAGCTTCGGCTATATTGCAAGCTGGAGTCAGGGCAAGGAACTGAAAGAGCTGAGAGCCAGTTTGGAGACCATCAATAAGACCTCCGGCACTTTGATCTCTGACATTGAGCGCCACTATAAGGAAATCTGCAAAGAGCGTGGGATTGATCCCCATGCAAAGGCAGAGCCGGAAACCGCCCCGATAGAGCAGCCGACAGGCAATCTAACCTACTATGTAGCAGAGTGCATGGAGTTTCCAAACCTTGGAGAATATCACGATAACCTGTCTTTGGAGGAGGCGGTCCGCATCTATCAGGAAATTCCGGCAGAGCGAATGAATGGGATCAAGGGCATTGGCTTTGAGCTGAAAGACGGAAGCGACTATGAAGGACCGTTTCCGATTTTGACCGGGCAGACCATTGACCTGGACACCATTCAGGCAATCGACTATTACCGTGACAATCCGCTGGTACAGAAAGCGGTAAAGGAACTGGCTGCGGCCATGCCGGAAATGGAAGTGCTGGGGGTGGACGCCAATCAGCAGGAGGCTTTGTTTCTGATCAACGATACTACCTATCTTCATATCCAACCTTGTGACAGCGGATGGGACTACACTCTTTACGATGCTGCGTCCATGAAAGAGCTGGATGGAGGTCAGCTGGATATGCCGGAGCTTTCCTGCATGAAGGCAGTTCTCCAGATTTGTGATGATAACGATTTGAGCAGCAATTCAGTAAAGTATGCGCCCCTGCCTATGATTGAAACCTTGCAGGACGCTGCCTATGAGCAGATGCAGGCAGAGGTCAGTCAGATGACTGCTTCTTCTCAGCTGCCGGAAGCACAAGAGCAGGCGCTGGATGAATACCCCATGCCTGATGAGCAGGTATCTGCACCGGATATGCAGGAATACGGCTACTTCTATGATGGGATGCTCCCTGTCACCAGAGAACGGGCGCTGGAACTGGATGCCGCTGGTTTGACTGTCTATGTGCTGCATGAGGACAATACGGAGAGTATGGTATTTGACTCGCAGGAAATCATGGATCATGGCGGCCTTTTCGGTGTGGACCGTGAGGAATGGGAGAAAAGCCCTCAGTTCCACGAAAAGGTCATGGAGCGTCAGGAACATCAGCAGGAACGCGAACAGGCATTTCTCTCCCAGAACAGAGATTGCTTTGCCATCTATCAGGTAAGTCGTGACGATCCGCAGAATGTGCGCTTTATGAATCTGGACTGGTTAAAGTCCCATAACATTTCCATAGACCGCAGCAATTATGACCTCATTTACACAGCTCCTCTGAGGGAGTCTGGCACGGTGCCGGAGCAGCTGGAAAAACTCTATCAGCAATTCAATCTGGAAAAGCCCGTGGACTTTCACAGTCCCTCCATGAGCGTCAGCGACATCGTTGCGATCAGACAGGACGGTAAGGTATCCTGTCATTACTGTGACAGCGTTGGTTTTACCCAGATCCCCGGATTCCTGCCAGAAAACCCGCTGAAAAATGCGGAAATGATGCTGGAGGACGATTACGGCATGATCGACGGTATCATCAACAATGGCGCAAAAGAACCCACGGTGGCAGAGCTGGAACAGCAGGCCCGAAGTGGTCAGCCCATTTCCCTGATGGAGTTGGCAGCCGCCACCCATCGGGAGGAACGGGAAAAGAAAAAGTCCGTCATGGAGCAGCTGAAAGGCCACCCCACCTTTTTACCCCAAAACTGAAAGGAGGACAGAACACTATGCCAACCAAAGCTGAACTATATGCACAGATGGCGGAGAAGGTAACAACGCAGCTCACGGGGAGCTGGCAGGAATGGGCAGGGTTTCTCACCACTGCTTCCCGCCTTTACAAGTACCCGTTCCATGAGCAGCTGATGATCTACGCCCAGCGACCGGACGCCACCGCCTGTGCGGAGTACGATTTGTGGAATGAAAAGATGGGCCGGTATGTAAGGCGCGGTTCCAAAGGGATCGCTCTGGTGGACGATTCCGGGGACAGACCTCGCCTGCGTTATGTCTTTGACATTTCCGATACCGGAACCCGTGAACATTCCCGAACTCCCTGGCTGTGGCAGTTGGAGGAGCGCCATCTGGATTCCGTGCAGGCCATGCTGGAGCGCACCTATGATGTTTCCGGTGAGAACCTTGCCGGACAGCTCACCGAAGTAGCCGGAAAACTGGCCGAGGAATACTGGGCAGAGCATCAGCAGGACTTCTTCTATATCGTTGACGGTTCCTTTTTGGAGGAATATGATGAGTTTAACATCGGAGTGCAGTTTAAGGCAGCCGCCACCGTCAGCATCACTTACGCTTTGATGTCCCGCTGCGGACTGGAGCCGGAACACTACTTCGACCACGAAGATTTCATGGCGATCTTTGATTTCAACACCCCGTCCACCATCGGGGCGCTGGGGACAGCGGTCAGTCAGATCAATCAGCAGGTGCTGCGGCAGATCGGCGTTACCGTCCGAAATGCAGAGCGCGAAGCCA
>NZ_JAJCPX010000061.1:0-10392 GCF_020563125.1 Longicatena sp. 210702-DFI.1.196
AGTGCCTGATTTTGTCCTTCAACCACGAAGGCTTTGTTCAGGAACGAGTCGCACTTATATCCATATCGTAGCCGCTGCGGATTGCCTTTTTCTGTTCCTCGATTTTCATACGGTCAAGGTCGGTGATTTTCCGCTTGATCGTCTTGATCGCTTCGTTGTGGTCGATACTCTGAATGTGCAGATTGACGACAATCCCGTTTTCCGCTTCCATGAAGTCGGCAAGCATACGGTCTGAAAGTTCCGGCGCGGCAATCTGCAAAAAGGAAACCGCGCCAAACTTCCCGCCCATTTGAAACATTCGCCCGTCGCCAAAACGGAAAGAGGACGGGGCAATAAAGTCTTTGACGGAAAGGCCGCTTACGGGTAGCCATTCCCACGCAAAGTTGAAGCGTTCCCCGTCCGGGTGGAAAAGCCCATGCAGCACTTCAAGCCGCTGCTTCCCGTCCAATACCCGCGCCGCCGCGCCGATCACCTTAAAATGGTTGAGGGTGTCCGTTTCGATACGGGCAAGCCGCGCCCGCGCCGATTTAATATCTTTTGCTTCAATGGTAAAGGTGAGAAACTTTGTCTTGATAAGCCCGTTGTTGCCGCGTTCAAGCTGTGTTTGCAGCATTTCGGTGTATTCGGCTCTGATACTGTCAAAGTCGTCATTCTGTGGGGCAATCGTGATACTGCTCTTGAAATCCTCCTTGTTCGCATGGCGGCTGATTAAGGAAAGCTGCACACTGATAGAAGCGTCAAAAGAGTTATACATATCGCAAAGGGCTTCAAAAATGGCGGTCTTGTCGTCCGGCTGCGCAAGCTGATAGTTAATATCTTCAAACTCAATGCACTTGGAATACCGCCCGTTTGCAAGGCGGCAAATCCCGTCCTTATACATTCGTTCAAACGGTATGCTGTCCTGCGCCGTATGGGGCTTCCCGTCGCCCTTTGACTGCCGGATAAGCGCGTCGATCTGTTTCTTTTCCTGCCGCGTAAGTTTACGCTTTTTGTTTTGGGTCTTTCCCTTTTCCTTTGACAATCGCCCGTACCTCCTTATCTAATCGCTCCTGCCGCGCAAGGGCGGTATAAAAATTGTTGGTCTGATAAGGTCGCTCTTTGGGGCGAAGAAACTTCACTTCCACAAATTGCCGTATAATCACTTCCAGCGGTTGCCCGTTCTTCTCGTACATAGCGAGTAGGAACATGGGCAGCATGGCAAGCACCATGCACAAAGCCGCCGTTGTCGTTCCCGCGCTGTCCTTTGTCAAAAAGAATAGCGGTAGCCCGATAGCCACCGCCGCGCCGAAACAGAGTAATTGTCTTTTGGTAAGGTTGAACATTACCTTGCTCTTGATTTTGGTTAAATCCTTTGGGACGGTTACATACGCCATTTCAAACCTCCTTTCCGGCAAACCGTATGTCGCTTTTGATTTCATTTCCCCATACGTCCCAACCAGGGGTATGCTGCCTTGCAAACAGTTCAATACGCGGTAGGTCGCCCATAAGGGCAAGTATCTTTTCCCGCGTTATATCCGGCTTTTTGCTGTGCTGCTCAACAGGGGAAATAATAAATTGATGTACCTTGTTTGATTGTCGCTTCGGGTGTCCTTTGGTAGCAAGCAAGCAGATTTCCGCATTTCCTCGCGTCCAAAAGCCCAAGCCATAAAACCAAGTGGGCGATTTCCGATTTTGCTTTAACCATACAAAGGCAACGGATTTATAGGTAAATCCCCAAGCCTTGATTAACTGCAACGCTTCTTTAAGCTGCGGGAACGTCGCCCATAGGAATAAAATACAGTCCTTATCCGCAATTTCTTTGACGGGTAAAGCGCAAAGTTCCTCAATACTCATAGTGGGATAGTGCTTTTCCGCTGCGCCCTGTACCTTGCTTCTCGCGTATCTCCAAGGGGGATCGGCGTAAATGATTTTGTATTTCTTCATCTGCACCCCCTTAATGCGCGCTGAATACGGATTTTGCAAGGCTTCCCGTTTTGAAAAGCGTAAAACACAAGAGGACGGTATAGCCCATGCAAGACCAGATCGCGCCGGATATGTCATCGGTTGCTGCGATTGTCTGTATCAAAACCGCATAAATACCGACGCACACAAGAATTAGAAAAGCCTGAAAACCGAGGGCAAGCAAGGATTTTAAGTAGTTCTGTCCCATGCCGCCCCATTCACGATTTACCATTGTCGCAACGGGGATAGGGGCGATACTCGTTACAAGGTATATTTCAATCATGCGCCCGTACACCACCAGCATGATACAGATAGACAACGCTTTCATGGTAAGCCCCACAAAGAGTGATTGAAACCATAGCCCCAAAAGCCCGCCGACGCTCATAGCGTCCAGCTTTGCTTCTATATCGGTGATAACGGTTGCAATATCTATGCTTGTGTCGGATATGATAACGCCCGCGCTGTCGTTGACGACGCTCTGTGTAATGTCAAATACGCCCATGACGATGTTCCAAGTATTTGTTACCAGCAGCACCGCAACAAAGGTTTTGAAAATCCACTTGAAGAAAATCCAAGTGTCGAGATCGTGCAGATTGTTTTTCTCAATTACAAGCTGGATTAGTTCGTAGCACATGACAAAGGTAATGATAACGCCCGCAATCGGCACAATGACGTTTTCCGATAGGCTGCGTATCATATTGAATATGCCCGCGTTCCACCCGGCGGGGGTTGTGCCGACTTGCGTTGCGATTTCTCCAACCTCTGTATTTACGCTGTCGAACAGCCCGGAGAGATTAGAGAGTATTCCGTCTGTCAAAATGCCGCGAAACCAATCTTCAATCATCTGCCATATCAAAAGCTAATCCCTCCTTTCCCGCGCCCTCCCGCGTGAAGCGGGAGAGCGCGGCGGGTAGTGTTAGTTTGTGGCATTATCCAAACAGGCCGGAGAGCAGCGGGACAAGGGTAAGGCCGATAAGGGCAACGCCGCCGCCCGCCATCAACTGTTTCATGCCCTGCGACTTCGCGCCGGGGTTATCGTTGCCGTACCCCTCCATGAGGTTAATGCCGCCCCAAATGCCAAGTCCTGCGCCAAGCGCGATTACCAAAGTCTGCAATACGTCAACTGCGCTGTTGAAAAAATCCATATAAACCTCGCTTTCTGCCGCTAAAACGGCTCAAAAAATGTTGTTGGAAATAAAAATGCCGCCGTTTTTATTCGGCGGCTGCGTCCTCGTCGGACAAATCTATTTCGTATATGTCAAAGGGTTCGTCGGGCTTTACGATTGCCGGACGGGTGGACATATACCGTTCAACGTCAAAAGCGTTTTTCTTGTCGAAGTCGGAAAGGTATTTGTAGTTCGGGTGCTGCGTTATATCGTACTTATCGCTGAAAAAGGGGCGCACGCCGCGCAACTGCAAAATACATTTTCCTCCGTCCATAACTTCGATTTCGTCCTGTGTCATCAACTCCTTTCCCAATTTCTGATAATTGAGGCCATGAGAAACCTGCGTGCCGCGATTTTCGGAAGTGTTGAAACTGTCGATTGTTTCACGTCCCAAGTTCTCCGAAATATCCTTTGCATTTTTCCCGCGCCCTCCCAAAAACAAGGTGCTGTCGGCATTGTCAAGTATGATTTCTGCCGCGTCCTTGTAAATGGCTTTTAGCTGGCTCTGCGATTGCAGAATGATAGAAGCCGAGATTTCCCGGCTGCGGATTGTGGCAATCAATTTTTCAAACTGCGGGATTTGTCCAATGTTTGCAAACTCGTCTAACAGGCAGCGAACATGAACCGGCAGCTTGCCGCCGTATTCGTCGTCGGCCTTGTCGCACAAGAGATTAAATAACTGCGATTGCAGCATAGCGATAACAAAATTAAACGTGCTGTCCGTATCGCTCATAATCAAAAACAAAGCTGTTTTTCTGTCGCCTAACGTGTCAAGTTCTAATTCGTCGTAGGACATAAGATCGCGCAATTCCTTTATATCAAAAGGAGCGAGCCTCGCACCGCAAGAAATGAGGATTGATTTTGCGGTTTTGCCCGCCGCCAATTTATATTTTCGGTACTGCTTCACCGCGAAATGGTCGGGGTCGCGTTCTTCCAAGTCGGCAAACAGCAAATCGACGGGGCTTTGATATTCCTCGTCGTCCTCGCGGGCTTCGCTGGCGTTGATAAGTTCCAACAGGGTAATAAAGTTCATTTCCTCGGCGGGGGCTTCGTACCAGATGTAGCCCACCAACGCGCAATACAAAAGCCGTTCTGCCTTTACCCAAAAATCCTCCGCGCTTTTTTCTCCCTCACCTTTGGTATTCGCTATCAACGTATTTACCAGCTTCAAAATATCTTTCTCGCTGCGGATATACACAAAGGGGTTGTAGTGCATAGATTTTTTGAAGTTAATCGTATTCAGTACCTTAATGCGGTAGCCCGCCCGTTGCAGCAGCTTCCCGCACTCAATCAAAACCGTACCTTTCGGGTCGGTTAAGACGTAAGAGGAATGAAGCTGCATTAGATTAGGTTTGACAAAAAATCTTGTTTTTCCGCTGCCGCTGCCGCCGATCACGACGACGTTCTTATTTCTCGCGTACTTCGGCTGCTTCGGGCGGCTGTTCATGGTAAGCCGTTCCGTCTGCGTCAAAATGATGTTGTTTTGGAAATCCGGGTCTATGTAGGGCTTTATATCTTCGGCGTTTCCCCATCGGGCAGAGCCGTACTCCGCGCCCTTGCGGTATTTCTTCGCGTTTTTCCCTTTGACATAGACTATCAAGCGGATAATCACCGCACCGACAATGCCGACAAGCAAATCCAACGGGTAAACGCTCGGCAAGGCGTTTTCAAAGGCTGCGGAAAATCCTTGTGTGATATTCAGTATCTTTGCAGAAATATCCGCGCCGGGGGCAAGCCGCACCGCCTGTCCGACTTTATCAAAGAGATAGACAAAGAACACATAGGGGATATTCGGAAGTATCAGCTTTTTGTAGTTGATCTGCTTCATATCTCGCGCCCCCTGTCCATTTTCTTTACCTTGTCGCGGGCGGCGTTAAGCTGCTTCGCCTTGTCCTTTGCAGCGGCAAGGGCTTTGCGGATAGAGGGCTTTTTCTCCCGGTTCAGCTTCTTTGCGGAAAACTCTTGAAACGCTGCGGTCATAACGTCCGCGTCCCGGCCTTTGAAAAACACAAGGTAACGGGTCTGCTCGCCCTTAACCTTTTTTAGCGAAAAATCTATGTTGTATTTCTTCGCCGTACTCTCAAAGGCTTTAATATTGCTGTCGGTGATCTCGATGTTGGAAACACCCGCGTTCTGCTTCATAAGCTGCCGCATGGTCTGTTTCCCATGCGCGGGTTTGCTTTTCTGCTCCAAAAACTTTTGGATTGCTTTCTGTAACGCCTGTTCGGTAAGCCGCGCCGCGCCTTTTCCCACTTTGACGTATAGGGCAATCGTTTTTTGGGTTACTTCCTCCTGCAAGGTATCAACTCCTTTCCCGGTAAAGTGCGGCTATGCTCATTCGCCGCCGTATAAGTCGTGATTGACAAGGGCGGTATAGTAGCTGTCAATGGTACTCGGCGCGTTGAACAGCACCGCTTTTAGATACTGCTTGATGTTGCGCACTTTGGTTGTGTTCTCCCTCATGCAATCCAAAACAAACTCAATATGGCTGCTGTTCAGCTTCAAAAACTTGGATTTCACCAATTCGGCGGGGTAGTCGTCCCCGGCAATACGGATTGTCTTTCGGGCTGTGCAGACGGTTTCCAGCATAAGGTCAACAATCTCGTCCAAACGGTCTTTGTCAATTTTGCAGTTTTGAATGAGATGGTCGTATTCGATATTGTCCTTGATAATCTCCCTGTAAATCTCTACTGCGCTATTGCTTTTCGCTTCCGTTCTTTTCCTTTCCGGCGGCGTAGCCGCTTCGCCATGCGCAAAGGGCAAGGGGTTTAGGGAATGGAAAGGAATGGAATCGGTACTTGATAAATCAGTAATTGATTGTTCTTTACTTAATATATCTTTATTTAATTGCGTTGGATTTTCCAACGTAGGTTTTTCCTGCGTAGGTTTTTCCAACGTTGGATTATCCAATGTTGGATTTTCCAATGTAGGTAAATCCAATATAGGCGGCTGTCCGCCGCTGGTAGCTGCTTCCGGCTCTCGCGGCTGCGGCTGCTCGTATATGACGTAATCTGCGCCCCGCAAGCGTCCCTTTTCGTCGCGCTCCCGGCTGCGCACGATATATCCGGCTTTTTCGAGTTCCTTTACCGCTTCGCGGATTGCGTCGATCTTCTCCCGGTTGATATGGGATAAGCCCGCAAGGGTATAATCCCAATCTTCGGGCAGCGAAAGCATTTGCGACAACAAGCCCTTTGCCTTTAAGGACAATTCCTTGTTTCGCAAGTGGTGGTTGCTCATAACGGTATATCCCGTATTTCGCTCCACTCTGAAAACTGCCATATTTCCTCACTTCCTCTCTTGGTATGCGTGGACAATTAGAAAGCCGTTTTCGGCTGTTTTGGTATTGCAATATGCCCTTTGCCGTTTTCGCGTCTGCAAAGCCGCATGGCACAAGGGCTTTTGCCCGTCTATTTGTCCATGCTGGCGTGCGTTTTCCGCGTCCTTTTGCCGGGGCAATAGGGACACTCTTTGAAAACGCAAAACTCATATTTCCACCCGGGGCGGTAGAAACGGCAAGTGCCGCAATCTTCATCATCTCCGGCACAACCGGATTGATAGCGGTCAAATCCCGGCTTCTGCTGCATGAGCAATTCAAACGCCCGCTGCTTGCCCTTTGTGAAATACATTCCGGCTGCACCTCCTTTCCTGCGGGCATAAAAAAACGGCGTTACTTTCTCCCCCAAAGGGGTTAAGGTAACGCCGTTTGTGTGCGTATTCAGTTTTTAACACATTCCCTGTCTATCCGCTGTCCGCAAAACCATTGATTTTATTAGCTTTTTGCCGCTATCGCTATCACACCTCATTATTAATTGGCCCTGAATTATTGAAACATAACGTTGAGACGAAAGGAATCATTGTATTAGGTACTGTTAAGACGGATTTACATGATATTGGTAAAAATCTTGTAGGATTGATGTTGAAATCAAAAGGTTTTGAAGTGATTGATCTGGGGGTAGATGTTGCGCCAGAAAAATTTGTTGAAGCGGTAAAGACCTATCAGCCCGATTATGTATGCATGTCGGCTTTGCTGACGACCTCAATGCCATCCATGAAACAAACGGTGGAAGCATTAATTGCTGCCGGATTACGCGATAGCGTTAAGATTTGTGTAGGGGGAGCACCGGTCACCTTGGCATATTGCCAACAAATTGGTGCCGATATTTATGAACCCGATGCGATAACCTTAGCGCAGCGATTGCTTGACTTATCATCATAAGATAAAGAAAGATAGTATGATGAAACTAAGCTTTAAAAAAGCGGAACCGTTTTGGTCAACGTTGTCAGAAAATTCTTGTCTGTCTGCGGCATGTGCTGGAAATCAGACATGCGGGAAATGCCGTATTACGCTTGTACAAGGAACGATGCCAATAACGGATACGGAAAAAAGGCTGTTAAGCAAAGAGGAAATTAAGGCCGGAATACGTTTGGCGTGCTGTCATGAAAAAGCTGAAGAAGATATAGCAATTTCAATTAATCAAGAAACCGGATTTCGCATTCTGGGTTCTTTGCAAAAACAAGTATTTGCGAATAAAACACAAAAGGGCATCGGCATTGCGATTGATTTAGGAACTACTACCGTGG
Organism: Longicatena sp. 210702-DFI.1.196; assembly: GCF_020563125.1. Taxonomy (NCBI): domain Bacteria; kingdom Bacillati; phylum Bacillota; class Erysipelotrichia; order Erysipelotrichales; family Erysipelotrichaceae; genus Longicatena; species Longicatena sp. 210702-DFI.1.196. Next base: position 7,689 of record NZ_JAJCPX010000061.1, read on the forward strand.
TAATGGCATATATCGATCGCAAAACCGGGGAGGTTTTATGGGAAGATGCCTTTGTAAATCCACAGCGTAGTTTCGGCGCTGATGTCATAACGAGAATTCAATATTGTAATGAACATGGGGTAGAATCATTACAAAGTATTCTCTTGCAGCGGATGAAAAAGAGCATTCAAACATTTCAAAGCTGCTTTCAAAAAGAAATATCTTGCATGTATGTTTGCGGGAATCCTGCCATGGTGCATATCTTTCAAGGCGTTGATCCCAGAAAAATCAGTGAATATCCATATACTTGTCCTATTACAGAAACACAGATCCTTACGGATAATTGGTTTCAATTACCTATGACGGTACCTATCACGATCTTACCCCATTTTTCAGCCTTTGTCGGAGGCGATATTTTAGCCGGTATTATTTCCTTAAGTACGCGTATGAAGGAGCATACGATGCTGCTTGATTTGGGGACGAATGGTGAATTGGTCTTATGTCATCACGGGAAGATGTATGTGACGTCAACGGCTGCCGGACCTGCCTTTGAAGGTGGGAATATGAAACATGGAATGGCAGCAACCGATGGTGCGATTTATCAAATTCGTTACGAAAACGGTTGGTGCTTTAACACAATTGGAAATACGAAACCAATCGGCATTTGCGGTAGTGGCTATATGGAAGGAATTGCTGAATTATTAAGAATGAAGGATATGGATGAAACCGGTTATTTAAAACAAACATGTCAATTATCTGCAAATGTTTCCATTGTACAAGAAGATATTCGCAATTTTCAATTGGCTAAGTCGGCCATTCGTACCGGTATCGAAAGCTTATTAGCCACATGTCAATTAACAGCATCGGATATTCAACATGTTTATATCGCAGGTGGTTTTGGAAAAGCATTAAAGATACAGACATTGATTACTCTGGGTATCTTACCGGCAGCATTTCTTGGACGTTGCTCCATAATTGGTAACAGTGCTTTGCAAGGAACTATTCAAATCATGCAAACAAATGCGCTGTCAAAAGCAGAAACTTTACAGAAAGAAGGTGTCTGTGTGGAATTGGCACAACAAGAAGGCTTCATGGATACCTATATGGAGCATATGTGGTTCTTATGAAACAAATCATAGCATGTGAAATTTTTCGTCCTTTTTTTGATAAGATCAAGCAGCAACTGCCATATGCCTATACGATAACTTATGTAACCATCGCATCACATAATCATCCTTCACTGCTTCACGATAAACTACAGAGTCTTTGTGATGAAGCATACGATGCAGATGAAATTATTTTGTTGTATGGCATTTGTGGAAATGCAATTGAAGGCCTTTGTGCCAGAACCTGTGATATGTATGTTCCAAGGGTACATGACTGTTTTGCGCTCTTATGTGATGATAACTGTGCTGAGGATTTACAGGTTAAAAATGCATGTTGGAGATGCTTATCAAATATGGATGGCAATGATCAAAATAAGGAATATGCATCTTATATTGAAAGCTATGGAAAAGAAATGGCAGATTATGTAATGCATATGCTGTATCATGAGCAAACGTTATTGTACGTCACGTTTCATACTCAAAAAGACAATGAGAATATAGCGAACTTAAAGGAAACTCATAAAGTTGAAGTAATAGAGGGAACATTGGATAAGCTGAAAAATATATTATTACCAAAAGATGGGCAAGGACTTCTCCATGTGCGAAAGGGAAATAAGATATGTTGTCTTTATGATATGGTAGAGGTCATGAAGGAAAAAAGCATATGAAAATTATTTGTGTCCATGGCTTTTTAGGAAGCGGGAAGACTACCTTGATTAAACGATTGATTACCCTTTTAAAAGGGCAGCGAATCGGACTTTGTATCAATGAGTTTGGTAGTGTGAACATTGATCAAGAAGAATTTAAAGGGATGTCGATTCCTATGACAGAGATTCATCATGGTTCTATCTATTGTACTTGTCGTCAATATGATTTTCTAGATAAGTTGCAACAGATGTTGTCTTTTGATTTGTCCTATATTGAATTGAAACGAGCGGTTTCAGTGATCCAAGTACGCAAAAATCAACGTTTGCTTATTTAAGGAAACAGGGATATATATTCTCAATATGCAATATTACTGTTGTAGATGCAGTGACGTTTGAAAAATGGAGTCGGGTAGTGCCTTTATTACATCGTCAACTTCAACAGTCGGATTATATTATAATAAATAAAATATCTTTCGTGACTAAGCAAAAAAAGCAAACATTACATATACATTTAGAGAGTATCTATCAGACACCAATAATAGAAACGGATTATTGTCAAATTCCTTTACAAATCTTGACCGATCATTATACAAATAAAGCAAATGAAGAAATAATTCATCAGAAATATATGGATTTATCTTCTACAGTGTGCCTAATTGCTAAAGATATGTCTTTAAGTAAATTACTTAAATATTTGGAAATATTACAAGATAAAATTTTTCGAGCAAAAGGTTATTTACATTTAGCTGAGGGTGCTTTCTATATAGAACTTGCAGGGGATCAATTATCTTGGAAAAGCATAGATGGAAAGAAAGATAATCTGCTTGTCATTTTGTATTCTGCACGTTTCACATCAAGTTCTGAAATAGCTTCAACATTACATTCAAAGATATGGGAGGTGCGTGAGAATGATTCGGCAAATACTGAAAAAAGCAACAAACAATGAGGTTTTGAATGAAAAAGAAGCGTTGG
>NZ_JAJCPX010000062.1:0-8423 GCF_020563125.1 Longicatena sp. 210702-DFI.1.196
AAACTCTATGATAATTTAGAGGTATCGCTTATCCCTACGATAATTTAGATATCCGAAAAAAGAGTAAGATATCGAAGAAAGATACCTTGCTTTTTTTTCGTGGTGTAAAGAAATCTGATAAATAAGGGGATTTTGTGAATACCTAGATGGTTGTATATGGAAAGTAATAATAAACTAAATTGTTAGTAGTGAAAAAATCATACTATTGTATTGCCTTTTCGGATCAATCAAAATTGTTTTTGGTAAAGGATAAATGCGTGAAATGATACAAACAGAGTATTCTTTTTTTCTATGCATGACAGGTTTCTTCGTTATGACTTTCTTGTAATTTCATTCGATATAGGGTATTATGTTTGTGCGGTAACTAAAAGTAATTAAATTGGAGGATCATTATGAAAAAAAGATTTTTGGCTTTTCTAATGGTTACTTTTTTGTTATGCGGATGTACGAGTTATGAAAGAGATGAATCGGCTGGAGAAGTCATTCAAATATCTTTGGCGGATATGGAATCAATGATGAAAAAAGGGCAAGAATTTACGATTGCCTTTACGCAATCCATGTGTGGGTATTGTGAGGACTTCCACGAATTATTTGAAAACTATCGTCAGAACCATCATGTGGTACTCTATGAAGTGCCATTAGAAAGAGAAAAAGAACAACCTAATGTAAATAGGGCAATCATACAACAATATTTTCCGGAATTTGATAAAACACCAGGCATTTTTTATGCCAATGGAGGAAAATGTATTGATAGTATTCATCAATCACAAAGAATGACGGAAGAATTATTTGATAACTGGGTGAAAAAACATAAACTTGATAAAAAAGTAAATTAGAAAGAGGCTATATGAAAAACAAAAAGAATGTATATACGTATTTTTTTGTGTTATCCGTTTTATTGATTATATATATGGGGTACACATTATTTACGACCTATCAGCAATTAAGTGCCTATTGTAATAACTATAACACAACAATGGCAGCACAGTGGGGATATTGTCTACAAACATTCCTGGCGGCGATCGTACCGTGCTTAGTCTATGCGTCTACATGCTATGGAATAGGGTATATGATTAAAAATCACTAAGGAAAGATTTTATACTGTAAGGTATCGGATAAATCTGATAAGTTGCAGTTTTTTTTATGGAAAACTAAATTAAGACAGCTATTAAAAAGTATATGTTCCTATAAAAGAAGGTAGAAATGATTAGAAATTCATTGCTATTTTCGCGAAAATTACATTTGTTACATTTACATTATTTACATCTTCATAACTAAAAAGTGTAAAAAGAATAATCAAAATTACAAACAGAAAGGGTTTACATTGATTTTACAAAGAGCTAAAATAATATTGTCAGATGCATTCTATGTCATTTCTGATGTGATGAGGTGGATATCTGTTTTATTGTTCATGAACAGTTACCGCGTATATAAAAACTTATACTTTTTGATACAATCTGATAAAAGTCTAAAACCCTGCTTTTTTTCAGGTTATTTTCTTTCAATGTATAAAAAAACAGTTAATTTCAAGTTGAAATTAACTGTGTAATAAAGTATAAGATTTGAAACATGAACAATAATGCAGAAAATAAAGGGAGGTGTTATGGAGAACGACTATGATATTCATATTTTAATAATGGAAAGGAATTTATGGGAAGGAATATGAAGAAAAAATCTATATTAAAAAAGATAGGGCCAGCATCCCTGGCAACCGTCTTAGCTTTCAGCGGTGTTTGCTCCAGTAATTTCAATATTTTAAAGGTGCATGCAGAAGAAACAAATGCGGCCTTAGGAGCAATCACAAAAGTTGAAAAAACTGGGAAAAACAAAATTGTAATCACATATGAGAATGGTTATCAAGGACAAATAACATTCCTTGAAAATGGCATCTTCAGATTTAATATTGATCCTTCAGGTAAGTTTGATCAATATGCAACACCTAACAGTAAAGATCATATCGGTAAAATTCAGCAACAGCCTGATGATTCAGATGAATATACAAAGCCAGAAGCTACTGTTACCGATGGTGATATTTTAAAGATCAGTGCTGGTAATACGATTATTGAATTTAACAAAACAACGAGCTTGATGACAGTTAAAAGAGCAGATGGCACTATCGTTATGCAAGAAAGTGAACCACTTACAATTGCATCAGGTAAAACAAGCCAAAAACTGGCTGCTTCCGCTGATGAATATTTCTATGGCGGCGGTACACAGAATGGTCGTTTCTCACATAAAGGGCAGGTTATCAAGATTGCTATTGATAATACATGGGTAGATGGCAGTGTATCATCTCCGAATCCATTCTACTGGTCAACAAAAGGTTATGGTGTTTTAAGAAATACCTTTAAAACAGGAGCTTACGATTTCCAGAATAGTAATAGTGAGGAAGTTATCGCATCTCATGATGAAAAAGAATTTGATGCGTATTACTTTATTTCTGATGCAAACGATAATGCTAAAAAAGCAGAAGAACTGCTTAAGGATTATTATAAGGTTACCGGAAATGCTGTTTTATTACCGGAATATGCTTTCTACTTAGGGCATCTGAACTGTTACAATCGTGATGGCTGGTCAACTGAGCAAACAGATGCTACCTTGAAAAATGGTAAAACCGGTGGACATACGTATTGGAAATTGGAAGATGGCCTGAAATATTGGGAAAATGGTTTAACAGATGGATATATCTTAAAACCAGATGCTTATGCAGAAACGCTAAATGGTACCGGTCCATCGACTATGACAGATAAATTTAATGCAAAAAAAGGAACAACAGAGGATATTTATAAATTCTCTGCCCGTGCCGTTATTGATGGACATGAAGATACGGATATGCCATTAGGCTGGTTCCTTCCAAATGATGGATATGGCTGTGGTTATGGTCAAAACGGCTATGAATACACAGGCGGTTCCATGGAAGAAAAAACAAAAGCAATTGATGCTAACGTACAAAACTTGAAAGAGTTTACAGATTATGCAACTTCCAAAGGTGTTACAACCGGTCTTTGGACGCAGAGTCAGTTAACTCCTTCAACAAGTTCAACACTGGAATATCAAAAACTTCGTGATTTTGATAAAGAAGTTAAAAAAGGCGGTATCACTACGCTGAAAACCGATGTTGCTTGGGTTGGTTCGGGTTATTCGTTTGGACTTGACGGTATCTCACGTGCGTATGATATCGTAACTGAAACTAAGAACAGACCAAACATTGTTACTTTGGATGGTTGGGCTGGTACACAGCGTTATGGAAGTATTTGGACAGGGGATCAGACTGGTGGCGATTGGGAATATATCCGTTTCCACATTCCAACTTATATTGGACAGAGCTTATCCGGTAATCCAAATATAGGTAGTGACATGGATGGAATCTTCGGTGGTGGAGATATCATTTCTACACGTGACTATCAGTGGAAAGCATTCACTCCACAGATGCTTGATATGGATGGTTGGGGAAACCGTGCTAAAAAACCATATTATAATGGTGACCCATATACTCCAATCAACAGAATGTATTTGAAAATGAAAGCTGAAATGATGCCTTATACATATACTTTGGCAAAAGAGGCTACGAATGGTTTGCCTATGATTCGTGCGATGTTCTTGGAATATCCTAATGAAGGAAATGCCTATAACAAACGTAATACAGAATATCAGTATATGTATGGTGACAGTTTCCTAGTCGCTCCTATTTATGAAAATCAGAAGAGTGATGAAAATGGAAACGATGTCAGAAACGGTATCTACCTGCCAGATAAAAATCAAATCTGGATTGATTACTTTACTGGTAAACAGTACAAAGGCGGACAAACTTTGAATGGCTTTGATGCACCACTTTGGAAACTGCCATTATTTGTTAAAAACGGTTCTATCGTTCCTATGTATGAAGAAAACAACAACCCACAGCCTATTTCTGATACCAATAAAAATGGTTTGGATAAGACTAAACGTGTTGTTGAATTCTGGCCGGCAGGCTCTACAAGCTTCTCACTTTATGAAGATGATGGAAACTACATTGACAATAGCAATAAAGAAGAAGTATCTTACGGTGGAAGTGTCACAACAAAATTCACATCGAATGTAGAAGGCACAACAGCTACTTTGAAAGCAGAAAAATCTGTAGGCAGCTATACAGGATACAATAGCAACCGCAATACTACCTTTGTCGTAAATGTATCAAAAGAACCTACAAAAGTAACTGCGAAAAATGGAAGCAGTGAATTAGCACTTCAAAAAGTTACTTCTCAAGAAGAATTTGATAAAGCTAGCGGAAATGTATATTTCTATAACGATGCACCTAATCTGAACAAATATACAAAAGATACTGAAAACTTCAAAGTTGACATCACAGTAAATCCTAAACTGTATGTTAAATTTGCTAAAACAGATGTTGCTAGCAATGAACAGACGTTAGTCATTGAAGGTTTTGAAAATAAAGCAGATTTCTCAAAAGACGAAGTAAATAAAGATTTAGCGGCACCTGAATTAAGCTATGACAATGAATCATTAACACCAACAAGCATTCAGTTAAATTGGACTGCTGTTGATGGAGCTACTTCTTATGAACTTAAGACGGATGGCGTAATTAACAGCGTTGGTACTGAAACTAGCTTCTTAGATAAAAACTTAGACTATCATTCTGCACATACGTATCAAATCCGTTCAAGAAATGCAGAAGGTTATTCTGAATGGAGTAATGAATTACAAGTTACAACTTTAGAAGACCCATGGAGAAATGTGCCAGAACAAAGCATCAAATGGGAGTATGGCGATCAATGGGGTAAAATAGCGCATGCAAATGATAAAAACTTCAATACGATGTTCCATTCCACAGGGGATGCAACCGGCAAAGATCTTATTATTGATATGGGCTTAGCGTATCCACTTGATAAGTTTGAATACTATCCTCGTGGGGATGCGAATGATGGATCAGGTACTGTAGGAACAGGTTCTAATGGTACGGTACATCAGTTGGATGTTTCCATTAGTATGGATGGCTGGAACTGGATCAAAGTTCAAAATGGTGCAGAACATCCTTGGAGTTATACAAAGGGTGACAGCATTCAAGACAGTGTAAAAACAGTTGATTTAACTGGTAAAACAGCACGTTATGTAAAACTGAATGTAGTTGAATCTAACGGTAAATTCTTCGCAAGTAACGGTCTTTATGTTTATAAAGCTGATGGAAGCAAAGGCTTTGCTGTAGGAAGTAGTTTACAAAAACCTACCGTAACCGAAGGCGATTATACAAATATGAGTCAGTATATCGGTAGATCTAAATACTTCCAAAAGACAACCTTTGATGCACAGATCAAGGCACATGGTGCTGACATTAACTACAATGATGTATATGATGCTTATGATTATGCATTTACAATGTTCCAGTTAGATGGCGGAACTAAGAAAACGGGTAATGTAGCGGGTAACATGCTATTCATCCCTAGTGTAGAATCTGTAAAAGCCGGGGAAAAATTCACCGTTGATATTTATGGCGATAGTATGAAGAATGTCAATGGGTTAGGAGCATTAGTTTTCTATGACCCAGCTATGATCAAAGATGTGAAGACAAGCCAGAATCCATATATCGCTTCTATGGAAAATATGAGTATTGATACACCATTCGATGATGGAACAGGGGCTTTATTGAACTTGGCATTCATGAACAGAGGTGACAAGCCTTTAACAAGTGGTAACCATATCTTGGCAACTATCACAATGACTGCAAAACAGGATATGAATCTGAAGACAAAAGCGGCTGATTCTTTCTTAACGATTGAAAACGGCATCTTAATTGGACCAAACTATTCAACAGTGAAAGCTAAGATTAACGAAGAACCACAAATTCCTGATGCACCAGCGGTTAAAGATGTAACATTGAAACAAGAAGACGTTACAATGACAATAACAAATGAATTCTTGCCAACAGATGATGGTACAAACGTTGAAAAAATGATCAATGAAAAGAAATTTGATGGATTATTTAACGGTAACAAAGCTGATGGCGGCAGTGGCGCTGGATTTGACTTAGCTTGGGACATCAAAGGTTCTAACTTTAATGAAGAATATGTAACACTTCCATTAACATTACATGCTGCCTTGAAAGAAGAACAGACATTATCTAATATCAAGTTGTTCAATCGTGCGAATTTAGGAAATGGTGCGGTTGGCAAGGTGAAATATACGATCACTTATGCCGATGATTCTAAAGAAGAAAAAGAAATCACCGGCAAACAGTTAGAATATGCTTACGCTCCTGCAAAAGCAGATACAAAAGTTAAGAATGTCGATATTGAATTATTTGCTGCTGAAGGTGCTTCAAGCAAATATATGTCTATATCAGAGCTGGAATTCGTTCATGCAGACAAAGTAAGTGTTAAAGAAGTTATTTTAGATAAAGCGAATGCGACTGATTTATTCAAAGATGAAATTAGTCCTGTTAAAGCGTCAGTTACAACAGAACCTAACGCACCTGCTAATCAATACTATAAGGTTGAAAGCTCGGATCCTAGTGTTGCAAGTATTATTATGACTGGTGAAAGCACAAATATTTCATACCTTGTACGTACATTAAAGGCTGGTAAGACAACAATTACAGTTACATCGATCACAGATCCTAGCAAAAAGGCATCTTATGAATTAACTGTAAAAGAAGGTGTCAATACGACTGATTTAATGGCGGCAATTGAAAAAGGTAATAAATATAGCAGCCTTCTGTATACAGAAGATTCTTACAAAGTATTAACAGACGCTCTGAATGCGGCTGCAGATATGTTGAAGGATGGAAATTATACAAAATCACAGGTGGATAGTGCAACGACAAGTATCTTGAATGCGATTACTGGATTAGAAGTAAAACCATTGGATAAAGAACTGCTGATTAACAAAGAAGCTAGCAATAACAAAGATGGTGTAGTTGTTAAGAGTGTTTCAAGCGAAATCACAGCTGATGATGGCGAAGATGGAGCAGCTATTAATGTCTTAGACTACAATGAGGGTTCTTATTGGCATACAAACTATCTAGTAGCAGATGAAAGAAAAATGCCTCAGGATATTGTATTTGATTTAGGCAAGGATTATACACTTAGCAATGTAACCTTCCTGCCTCGTCAGAGTAAAGGCGGAGCTAATGGCGATATCCTTAAAGCAGAAATTCAAGTTAGTGAAGATGGCAAAGAATTCAAATCTGTAGGTGTATTTGAATTTGATAACGATGGAAAATACTTAAGTAGTAGAGATTGGCAGCGAGCTGCATTTGTAGATACATCTGGAAGATATGTGAAGTTCATTGCATTAAGTACAGGTGGCGATACTATGAATGCATATGCTTCGATGGCAGAAATTCGTTTCTATGGTAAAGAGAATAAGCCTGTCGTTACTGTAGATAAATCTAAACTGGAAACAGCAATCAATGAAGCAGCTAAGCTGAAAGAAGAAGAATATACACCTGAAAGCTGGAAAGACTTTGCAAAAGCATTGCAAGCAGCTAAGGATGCATATCAATCTGAAACAGTTGATCAGACTGCTGTAGATAATGCTATTAAAGCATTGAATACGGCAAAAGATAAACTGGAAAAGAAGACTCCTAGTGTAGTTGATAAGACAATCTTGAAAGCAAAAATTGTATTTGCTGAACTATTAAAAGAGGAAGACTATACAAAAGCAACTTGGGCTGATTTTGCGAAAGCATTAAAAGCAGCGAAAGATGTGGATGCGAATGAGGATGCAACGCTTGAAGATATAAATACAGCAATTGCAAATCTGCAAAAAGCTATAGATGCTTTGGAAGAAATCAATGAAGTACCTCCTGTGAACCCAGAAACAGGAAAAGAAGCATTGAGAAAACTTGTGAACGATGCTGCAGGATTCAATAAAGACGAATATACTGCAGAAAGCTGGTCGATCTTTGAAAAAGCATTAGCTGACGCACAAAAGGTATTGGATGATAAGGATGCATCTGCTGAGCAAATCGAAAAAGCTCAAAACGCATTAACAAAAGCAATTACTGATTTGAAAGCCGCAGAAGCTCCAAAACCAGATGATCCAGATACTCCAGATACTCCAGATACACCAGATACACCAGATACACCAGAAAAACCAGATGATCCAACAAAACCAGTTGAGCCATCAAAACCAGGGGAAACTACAAAACCAGAAACTAACAAACCTGATGAAACAAAGAAGGATGAAGAAGAAGTACAAACTGGTGATACTACGAATACCGGCTTACTGGCTGGCACGATGTTAATTGCTGGAGCAGGTGCTGTAGTAGTAATGATGAAACGTAAAAAAGAAACTGACAATGAAGCGTAATACTGCGTTTTATGTCTAATTCTAAATGGATGGGCATGGTATAACGATGCCCATCTTTTTACGGGGCTCTAAATTAACGTAGGGTTTAAAGAAAAAACGCTCTAAATTATCATAGG
>NZ_JAJCPX010000063.1:0-8398 GCF_020563125.1 Longicatena sp. 210702-DFI.1.196
AACCCCATGATAATTTAGAGGCAGGTTTTATCCCCACGATAATTTAAATATCCCAAATAAATAGTAGAGCCTTCTATACAAGTGAATTGAGATAGAAGGCTTTTTTTAGTGACAGATTGACTCCTAATGATTCTGAATATTCGAATATCATTTATGTTAAAGATGTAAATTGATAATCATAAAAAGAGAACTGTAACGCTTAACAGTTCTCATAATAGGAAATGAAGGGTAATGTTATGAAACTATTCTCCTAGCTCTAATGTAGCTACTAGAGGATTGTGGTCAGACAATTTAGAAGGAATCATTTTAACTTCTTTGATCGTGATGTTTTTTGACACAATGATGTTGTCGACACTGTTTACTTTCATAGTATCATCAACGCCATTATACGTATCTAACCATTTGCCATCTAAACCATTGGCAATATGATATTTTTCTTTAAATGCATCAAATTCTTTTGTGGACTGATCGGCATTAAAATCACCAACTGCAATTACATATTTGCAAGTATCGCTGTCCATGGCTTTCATTAAGGTTTCCATCTGCTGTTTGCGCAATTTCTGATCTTCATAGCTTAAATGAGTGTTATAGAAGGCGATTTCTTTGCCGTCTTTTTCAATTACGACACGCTGATATAAACGTGGTTCAATAGGATTCTTTGCGGATACAGCATCCATCTTTGCTTCGGATTCTTTATTGTCTGGATCATAGTCTTTGTAAGCATCCGCCAATTCCTGTGCGATTTCTTTACCAGCAAATAAATCGCTATACAATTTAGTAGCATCTTTGCTCTTGAATTCATATTTCGATACTGTCGCAATACCATATTCACCACCGGAGAAAGCGATGGCATTTGAGAAGAATGCATCCTTGTAAGGATCAACTTTGAATTTGCTGACTACATCATAGTGATTACGTCTTGTCATGTTATCGACTTCTTGAAGTCCGAAAATCTCAACACCGTTTTCTTCCAATAATTTACGCTGTGCATCTACATCTGGCTGTGATTTTGCGTCAATGTTGTTTGATGCGACAACCAGTGTATTGCCGCTTGTTTCCTTTTTGTCCTTGTCGGCATTGTTGTTAGAACATCCTGTTGCAGTTGCCAATAAAGTCATGGCACATAAAGCACATAATAATTTTTTCATAGTTTCCTCCTGTTTTACGAACATAAACATGTAAAGCTGGATCCAGAGCAGAACGATATCTACATGAAACTACAAAAAAAGGCATAAGTTTTTCCCCAAAAACTCATGCCTGATTGAACAGTAACACGTTTTATCATTTCGCTTCTAACTTTTACACACAAATGATAAGCGTTTACATTTCGTTTGTCAATCCCTTTTTTTAAAAAATTTTTATTTGCGATATTTACAATTTGTGAAAAAATGTTATCATGAAAACGTTTTATAATTCTAGAAAAGGAAGTGGTTTCATGACTTGGTATCGAAAATTATGGGTTGCCTGTATGCCTCTTTTGTTGTTTCTTCCTATAGTTTCTATCATGGCTAGTATCAGTCAGCTACTTGCTGAAATCCTTCCTTTTATGACACTATTTGTTCGTCTGGATGCCTTGTATGCTAAGGCGCTGCCTTTCTTACTGGCAGGCTTTGTATCTTATCAGTTTTGTAGACATAAGGATGGCAGTGTTGTCTTATCGGCAATGATTGCTTATTTACTCATCATCAGTGTTTTACAAAGTGAGGTTTTGAATGAGGCTTTTGCTTATCAATGGCATGTAGATGTGGCTGTAGATTATATTCAAAATCCATTGACTGCCATCTTATGCGGATTGGTTGCGGCAAAGCTATTTGAGCGGTTTTCGCAAGTACAGTTGCCCAAAAGTCTGGCTTTTTTCAGTGGACGTCGTTTGGTCCCGATATTAACTATTTTCATCATGTTGGGATTGGCTGTTCCGTATTACTTTATCTGGACATTTACAATACGTCAATTGTTCTCTTTAACAGCTGTATTATATGAGCATGGAATAGTTGGGGCAAGCATTAGTAAAGTCCTGAATAGTGGACTTGTGATTGTTGGTTTACGTGATATCAGTGATGGTTTTTATATCCTTCCCGGTTTTCAGAAGGGCATTACCGTCATGCAATATGGTGTAATGCCTGCATTTATGCTTTCCTGGATGGTATTCCTTCTTCATAAGAAACGATATCCCATGGCTATTTTTGTGAGTTTGTGTCTGTTACAATGCCTCTTATCACAGGCTAGTGACGCTTTTGTGTTGTATTTGTTTATCAGCGCACCGCTATTATGGCTTGTATATTGCATAGGGAGTGGCTGTATATTTTATTTGGCTTACTTTTCTGTTTCAGGTGGATTGCTGACGGTCGTTTTTGGTAGTATCTATATCAGCTTGCTATGGCTTTCTTATAAAAGACAGTGGCTTTATTTACCCCAGGAAAAGCGTGGTGCTATCCATGATGAATATGTCGTAGAACTGTTAGAAGTTTTTGGCGGCATGGAGAATATAAGAGTGATGAAAGCGATGAATCGCAGCTTATTTATCACTGTGTATGACATGGATTTTGTAGATGAACAACGATTACAAAAGCTGTGCGCTTATCATCTTGCAAAGGATGAATACTGCTATGAATTGGCGGCAGGTAACCAGGCATTTGCTTTGCAGCAAGCGTTGCAAAGGTTACAGGAAAAAGAATTACAGCAATTGCTGTTGTAAAAGGAGGGACATCATGCAAATCATACATGTTTACAACAACAATATTGTTTCGGCAATTAGAGGCAAACAGGAAATGATCATTGTCGGAGCAGGAATCGGCTTTCATAAACGGCCCGGCGATACGGTAGATGAAAAACGCATTGAAAAGACATATACCTTTGAAGATGAACAGAAAAAACAGCTGCATATGCTGTTGGAACGTACACCTATTTTGTATTTTCGAATTGCTGAAGTCATAGCCCGTAAGGCATGCGAGACTTTAAAAATAGAAGTGAGCCCACAGCTATTGATCTCATTGAGTGATCACATCCATTATGCGGCAGAACGTAAGAAACAGAATATCAATGTTCCTAATTTCATGTTAAATGAAATCAAAACATTGTATAAAAGAGAATTTAAAGTGGGTCTGTGGGCGTTAAAGCTCATTCAGGCAAATACGGAAATCAGTTTCCCAGAGGATGAGGCTGGTTATATTGCCATGCATATCGTCAATGCCACATTAAACAATGGTGGGCGTAGCAGTAATGTATCAAAAATCTTACGTTTCATTAAAGATGTACAGCGAATCGTTGAGGAAACGTATCAGGTTCATCTTGATGAGAATGAACTTAACTTTTCACGTTTTATTACGCATTTAAAATTTTTGGGACAGCATATGTTTTCAAATCAAAAGACGAAAAAAGAAGAGCTTGGCGATTTGTATGCCTTTTTGATAAAACGCAATGATAAAATGGAACATTGTATTCATCAGATCAGAGAAACGATCAAAGAAAAATATCATTATGAGCTACAGGAAAATGAACAGGTGTATCTGATGATCCATATTGGAAAGCTGATTGATTAAGATGAAACTACAGAAATTAGGAAGAGCCCTCATGTTGCCAATCGCCGTCTTCCCGGCTGCGGCATTGCTTATGGGGATTGGCTATGCATTAGAAGAAAGTGGTATGGAAAATCTATATTTTATGGCAATGATCTTGCAGAAAACAGGAAATGTTATCATCTCTCAGATGCCAATGATTTTTGCGATCGGTGTAGCTTATGAACTAAGTGATGATAAAAGTGGTTTAGCTGCCTGTAATGGATTATTATGTTTTCTTATTATCACCAGTTTGCTTTCGGTATCGAATGTCTCTTTTTTAGAAGATACCTTGCGCTTTCGGGTAGATGAAGCTTTTGGCAATATTAATAATCAGTTCATTGGGATTTTAAGTGGTCTGTTAGCTGCATTTAGTTATCGTCGTAAACATGTTTCTACAAACTATTTACCTGCTGATTTTAGGGTCTTGGTTTATACCTCCATCTTTGCTATGCTTTGTTCCATCGTTTTATATATCGTCTGGCCTCTCATTTTTACATTGCTTATTTCCATTGGCACCATGATCAAGGATATGGGACCTTTGGGCGCAGGTATTTATGCGTTTTTAAATCGCCTGTTGGTTCCATTGGGATTGCACCATATGTTAAATTCTATCTTTTGGTTTGATGTGATTGGTATTAATGATATTGGCAATTATTGGGCAGGCACGGGAATACGCGGAGTCACGGGCATGTATCAGGCAGGGTATTATCCAATCATGATGTTTGGTGTGGTAGCCATGGCTTTGGCGATGTATCAATGCTGTTTTATTACGCGGAAAAAGAAGATGAAGCCGTTTTTTGTATCCTCTGCTATTGCGTCGTTTCTCACCGGTGTTACGGAGCCATTAGAATTCTCCTTTATGTTCTTATCTCCATTGCTCTATGTGATGCATGCTTTACTGACTGGTATTTCGGTGTTTATGGCAGCCAGCTTACAATATATTGCTGGCTTTAGCTTTAGTGCCGGGGCTATTGACTTTGTATTGGCGAGTTCGCTCCCTATGGCAGTAAAACCATATATGCTATTCGTTCAAGGTGGGCTTTTCTTTGTGATATATTATGTGCTATTTCGATTAATGATCAAGAAATTTGATCTTTGTACTCCGGGAAGAGAGAATGATCAAAATGAGCCGTTTCAAGAAGGAAGTATTGCTGCTGAAGATTTGAATGAGATGGCAAAAGTCATCATTGAAGGCTGTGGCGGGGCAGAAAATATCATTGCGATTCATTCCTGTATCACACGTCTTCATATCACATTAAAAGATCAGGATAAGTTTGTTTTTAAGCGCATTCGTCAAAATGGTGCTGCCGGTTATTTAAAGACAAAAGAAGAAATTCAGATTGTGTATGGTGCGCATGTGGATGCTATCATGGATGTATTAAAAAATTATCAATTGTAATCAGTTAAACGACGGGGAAGCCATGCAACGTATAGAAAGATACAGAAAACTTCATGGCAATTCTTTCAAAGATTGCTTCTTTTTATGATGCCCATCATTGAAAATCATAAACTTAATGTTTTGTTCATACGGTAAGTTTGTTATAATAGTAGATGCTGGAGGGATACTATGTCCAATACATTTCATAAAGAAGATTTTTTTCATGTTGTAAAATCATATGGCATAACTTTGCAGGATACGCAGCTGCAACAATTTGCCATGTATGCTGCTATGCTCCTTGAATGGAATCAAAAAATGAATTTGACGGCGATTACGGATATGGATGAAATCTATGAAAAACATTTTCTGGATTCTATATTGCCCTCCTTTGATGTAAAACTGAAGGGTACTTTCTGTGATGTTGGGGCAGGTGCTGGGTTTCCTAGCATCCCTTTGAAAATCGTTTACCCTGACTTAGAAATTACGATTGTAGAAACATTAGGAAAACGAATTACTTTTTTAGAAGCTCTGTGTCATCAGCTGAAGTTAAACAATGTGCATTGTGTACATGCAAGAGCTGAAGATTATGCGAAAGAACATCGGGAAAGCTTTGATATCGTCAGCGCAAGAGCGGTTGCAAACTTAACAATGCTTTCAGAATTATGCATTCCGTTGGTAAAGGTAGGCGGTATGTTTTTGGCATTAAAGGGTGCCAATGCGCTAGAGGAGTATGCGTTGGCTGAAAAAGCAATTCGCCTTCTTGGATGTGAGGAGAAACGCAGGGATGAAAAAGTGCTGTCGGATGGTTCCAAAAGGGTCAATTTTGTCTTTGAAAAGGTAAAGAAAACCCCATTGAAATATCCAAGAGCATTTGCGCAAATAAAGAAAAATCCCCTTTGAGGAGGAATAGAATGGAAGATACAAAGATGATAGCAATCGATTTGATTGAACCGAATCCATATCAGCCACGCTTGGAATTTGATCAAGACGCGCTAATGGATCTGGCACAATCAATTCGTGAAAATGGTTTGATTCAGCCAATCACCGTACGAAAGGTTAATGATAAATATCAAATCATCGCCGGTGAACGTCGATTCCGTGCATTACGTTTAAATGGTGCTGTAGAAGTACCGGCAAATATTATGGATGCTGATGAAGTACAGATGGCAGAAATGGCATTGGTTGAAAATATTCAAAGAGAGAATTTAAGTGCCATAGAAGAAGCCAAATCGTATGTGGAAATCATGAAATATGCTGGCATTAATCAATCGCAGCTGGCTTTACGTGTAGGTAAATCACAAAGCTCTATTGCCAATAAAATTCGCTTGTTAAATCTGGATGAGGAAGTACAGGAGGCAGTCAGTGCACGCCGTATCAGTGAACGTCATGCCCGTGCTTTGTTAGGCTTAGATGAAGAAAAACAGAAACAGACATTGCAGAAAATAGAAAAAAGAGGTCTGACCGTTGCACAGACAGAAAAATTATTAAAGGAAGAGGCACAAGGGCCAAAACCAAAGAAAAAAGTTATGCTGAAAGGCATTAGTAAGAGTATACGTATTGCTTTAAATACCATTCATCAAGCGGTAAGCATGGTGAATCGGGCAGGCTGTGAGGCACTCATGCAGGAAGAAGAACGTGAGGATGATGTCATCATAACCATACGCATTCCGAAATAGAAAGGTCTGGTTACATATGGGAAAAATTATTGCTGTTTCAAATCAAAAGGGGGGCGTTGGTAAAACGACCACTTCGATTAATTTAGCGGCAGGGTTAGGATATTTAGGTAACAAGGTTCTGTTGGTAGACTTTGATCCACAGGGCAACGCAACACAGGGAGTCGGTGCTGAAGTAGGTGAAGATAAACTTTCTGTATACAATTTGATTATGGAACATTATGAGGTGAGAGACATTCGTAAAAAGTTATCATCACCTCCGATAGATATCATACCAGCCAATATATCTTTAGCAGGTGCCGATTTGCAGATGGTAAAATTTGAGGTTGGAAAAGAAGAATTATTAAAAAACAAATTAGAACCGATTAAGGATGAATACGATTTTATCATCATTGACTGTCCGCCTTCTTTAGGCTTGTTGAATACCAATGCCTTAACGGCGGCAGATTCGGTTATTATTCCAGTACAGTGTGAATATTATGCGTTGGAAGGTGTGACACAACTTTTATTAACGATTCGTCTGGTACAGCAGCTGTTTAATAAGAATCTGATGATTGAAGGTGTGATCTTAACGATGTATGATGGACGTACGAAATTAAGCGTAGAAGTGCAACAGGAAGTTCGTCAGCATTTCAAAGATCGTGTATATAAAACCTATATACCTCGAAATGTAAAATTAAGCGAGGCACCATCACGTGGTATGTCGATTTTTGAATATGATGTACGTTGTGAAGGAGCAAAAGCATATGCCGGATTAGCGAATGAGGTTGTCCGCATGAATAAGAAGGCGAAGGCCAGATAGGAGGTAAGCGTCAATATGGCAAAAAAAGAGAACAATGCCAGACTGGGCAAAGGACTATCGGCTATCTTTGGTGAAGATGTCAGCAATGTTTTAGAAGACATTCAGCAAGGGAAAAGCGAGGTTCATGAAGACAGCAAGTTTGAGGTGGATGTTAAGGATGTAAAACCGAATCCTTATCAGCCAAGAAAACACTTTGATGATGATAAGATTCAGGAATTGGCAGATTCGATTAAATTACATGGTGTGTTTACACCAATCTTAGTTAAAAAAGCAGTCAAAGGTTATGAACTAATTACCGGTGAGCGTCGTTTACGTGCCAGCAAGCTAGCTGGGTTAAAGCGTATTCCGGCCATCCTGATGGATTTTGATGATCAGCAGATGATGGAGATTGCCTTATTGGAAAACATTCAGCGTGAAGATCTGAATGCTATTGAAGAGGCGCAAGGCTATGAAAAGCTGATTAAGAAACTAGGATATAAACAGGAAGAATTAGCACATCGTATTGGGAAATCCCGTGAACATGTTGCCAATATGTTACGATTATTAAAATTGCCTGCATCTGTGCAACAGCATGTAGTGAATAATGAACTCAGCATGGGGCATGTACGCGCCCTGTTATCCTTGAAAGATCCAAAACTCATGGAAGAGGTAGCGCAAAAGGCAATACAATTGCATTTATCTGTGCGTGCCGTGGAAACGCTTGTTAAAAATATGAATGAGCCTAAGCCGGAACCGGTGAAAAAAGAGCGAGACGTTAATCTGGATCAGGTAGAGAAACGATTACAGAGTCGTTTTGGCACAAAAGTAAAAATTGATGAAAAACAAATTGTCATTAAGTATCATGGCAACGATGACCTCAATCGTGTACTTGAGATGATTGGCGGATTAGATGAAGAAATGTAAGAAAGATGCGATGTATTCGTGTCTTTTTGTGGGGCTCTAAATTAACGTGGGGTTGAGCGAAAAAAGGCTCTAAATTATTGTGGGG
>NZ_JAJCPX010000064.1:0-8127 GCF_020563125.1 Longicatena sp. 210702-DFI.1.196
TTGCGGACATTTAAGAAGATATAAAAAGATAGTCAAAAAGACATATATAATTTATGTAGTAAATAATATGGCTAAAATATCTAGAAAACGAATATGTGCCTATGAAGGTGTTAATCAAAATATGTAGGTCATTATAATGCTTAATAGATGATAGATTTTCTTCCTGAAAATTAATTAGGAGATTTTAATATGGATAATAAAGATTTATTGTTAGTTCTTATTGGTGTTTTAATGTTATTAGTGGCAATTAAGAAATTGTTTTCATCAATTACTCAAGTATCTTAAGACATTAACCCTAATGCTAATGAAGAATTAAGTTATGACTTAAGATATAAGCAGATTTATTACATTATTAGTTTCCAAAGGGAGGTCAAAAAGTGGAAAAGATTGTAACTAAACCAATGAAAATTGATTTTCATATCCATTCATATTTTTCTAAGTTCAAAGATGAATTCTCGTTAGTAGAGAAGGGTACAAAAGAAAATTTGAGTATTTTATTAAATAAACTTGAACACAATCATATTAATATGTGTGCTATTACAGATCATGATTATTTTTCATATGAATTATATGAAAAGTTAAAATCTTACGAATCAAAAGCTGGAGAATTAGAAAAAGTATTTCCTGGTGTAGAATTTTCTGTAGGATTTAAAGCAGATGATAACAGTATGAAGCCAGTTCATATAATTTGTATTTTTGATGATGACAATAATGAAGAAAAAGTACAACATATTCAAGATCATATACCATTTAAAGATAATAAAGTACAATACGATGTAGAAAATGAAAAATTCTTTAGTGAAGAAAAATTTATCAGTATATTAAGAGATATTGATTTAAATGTTGTTATGATTGCGCACCAAAAGCAAAGTATTAGTAGCGGGTCAGCTAGCAAAAGTAAGAATGATGTTTCATCATTAGGTGCTGTTAAATTTAATGAGTTAATTGGTTGTGAATATTTTGAATCATTTGAATTCAAAAGTATGAAAAATGGATTGTTTAACAACAATTATGCATTACAAAAAAATAAAAATTATGATCAGATAAGATTTATTACTGGATCTGATTGCCATAATTGGGAATTTTATCCTAAGCATGATCCAAAAGAAGATGATGAAATAGGTTTTGAATTTACTTACTTAAAATGTTTACCATGCTTTAGGGGACTAGCTATGGCATTTAGTGATACTAGAAGGATTTCTACTACTAATAATATTTTTGGAAATCGTCAAAAAATGATAGATAATATATCAATGTCACTAAATGGTCAAAACTATAATATCCCTTTATCTCCAGGAATAAATGTAATTATTGGTGATAATTCTATTGGAAAATCTTTATTATTACATAAAATGACTAATTATAAAAATTTATTAATGGATAATAAAACAAAAATCCAAGAAGGTTATGAAAAGTATCTAGAAAAAAATAATATAGGCATTAATACAAAAATAGATATAAATAATATCCATACTTTTGATTATCAAGGATCTATTAGAGACAAATTTGCAAAAGATAATCAAGATAATAGTGACTTTTTAGAAAATAAATTTCCTGCTGATATTGATGCAGGTCCATATAAAATGAAAATTAATTCAGAATTTGAAAAACTATATTCCTGTATAGAATTCAAATTTGCTTATGATGAGATTTATAAGACACTAAATTCTTTGAAAATGATAGATGAAGAAGTTGTTTCAAAAAATTTAACTGCTAGAATCATTAGACCCAATCAAGAAATGATAAAAAGAACTAAGAAACTAATGAATTATTATAAAGGTATTATAGCTAAAATTGATGCAGATTATCATTTGATTTTAGAAAATGAAGAAAAAATTATTATTGATAGCTTTAGAAAACAACTGCTAGAATTTGAATCAAAATATGAGAAATTAATGAAAGAAGAAGAGTTTATTTACACAATAAAGGTAAACATCGATAACGGAATAAAAAAATTTAATGATGAAGTCAAAGGATGGAAAACCAACTTAGAATTTACAAAAAACCAATTTGATGTTGTAGATTCAAATAATATTGCTAATGTTATTACAGAGCTAGTTAAACTAAAAAAAGAAATCAAAAGTTTTAAGTTTGATGTACCAGAAGAAATATTAGAACCAGAAAAATTAAATTTTGGAGAATATATGTTTATCAAAAAATTTAAAAACTGTGTAGCAATTAATAACAAATATTTACAAGGGGTATTAGAGAGGGTGTTAAAAAACAAAGCAAAAATAGATACCTCTACTATAACTAAGGATGAATTAAAGAATATTATTTTGAATTTTGGAGATGCTAATGGTTCTGCTTTAGATGTATTAAAAGAAAAGATAGGGCTTATTATTGAAGATGATTTAAAATCAATTCCATCAATAACAATTAATGGTAAAGATGTCTACAGTAAACTATCGAGTGGTATGAATTCATCAATATATTTTGATATATTATCCACAGATCAAAAAGAAGGAGTATATATAGTTGATCAACCTGAGGATGATATATCTCAAAGTGGAATAAAATCAAATGTTCTTAATAATTTTAAGACAATGTCTAATAATAGACAAATAATCATGATTACCCATAATCCTCAGTTTGTTGTTAATCTTGATGTAGATAATGTAATTTGTCTAACAAAAGATTCTGAGGAAAAGCTATGTATAAAACATGGAGCTTTGGAATATGTAAATAAAGATGACAATACTGATATATTGGATACAGTAGCAAAGAATCTAGACGGAGGAATTGATTCAATAAAGAAAAGGTGGAAAAGATATGAAAAAACAGTTAGTATTAACTAAAAAAAATGATGATTATATTTTAAGTATGAAAGACGATGTTAATAGAAATATCAACATAGTTAATAAAGTAGTGAACGGTGAAGATCTCTATAATGTATTTTACGAAAATATAACAGAGGAAAACGAATACATATTAAAAACTACATTATCAGATCGAAAAGATATAATCATCTTTAATCAATTATGTGCGTTGTTTAATAAAATTGATACAGAAGTAAACCATAATTGTTTTAATGCGGAAACACAAGGAGAATAAACGATGGAAAAAATAAATAGTGAAAGTTTAGATTTAACAAAGTTAAACATTGAAAAATTAAAAGAACTATTCCCAAATGCTGTTACTGAAGGAAAGATTGATTTTGATGTATTGAGAACAGTCTTAGGTGATGAAGTAGATGATAGCAAAGAAAAATATCAATTTACTTGGAAAGGCAAAAGTGCTGCTATTAAATTAGCACAAACTCCTTCATCAGTTACACTTCGTCCAGATAAATATACATCAAAAGATTGGGATACTACCGAAAATCTTTATATCGAAGGTGATAACCTTGAAGTATTAAAACAACTGCAAAAAACTTACTATGGAAAAATCAAAATGATTTACATTGATCCACCCTATAATACAGGAAATGATTTTGTATATAAAGATGATTTCAAAAATAGTTTACAAAATTATAAAGAACAAACTAAACAAAGTATGAAATCTAATCCTGAAACAAATGGACGTTATCATACAGTTTGGTTAAATATGATGTATCCTAGACTTCTACTAGCAAAGAATTTATTAACTGATGATGGTGTTATTTTTCTTAGTATTGATGATAACGAACAAGAAAATCTAAAAAAGATATGTAATGAGATATTTGGAGACACTAATTTTATAGGATGCTTATCGGTTGAAAATAACCCTAAAGGAAGAAAAAATTCAAAGTTTATATCTGTTAGTTCAGAATATTGTCTATGCTACGCAAAAAATATAAGATATTCTTATTTTGTAGAAAATGTTCCAAAAAAAGCTTCTGACATGATACTAGATGAAAATGGTAGATATGTTCATAATAGCGGAAAAAGAGTTTTAGTAGGAGAAAATAGTTTTAATAATATTGTAGAAAATGTAAACTCTGATAAAAACTATGTAGTATATTATAATTCGGCAAAGCATGATATTGTTATAAAAAAAGAAAATATAGACAATTGTCAAAAAGAATTGCTTGATCATGGCTATGTAAGATATTTTTCTAGTAGAAAAGGTGTTTTAATTGAAAATACATATACAGATAAAAAATTTAGCGAATTATTTCAGGAAGACGCTCTTCAATTTGGTAGTGACAAGATTTATGAAAAGAATTATTCAGATACTATTAGGATAAAAAGCCAGTTGGTTAATAGAAAATATGAAGCTATTGTATGTGGTATAAAGAAAGATTATAGTATGGAACTTAGAACTACTAATGCAAATACATATTTAAAGCAATTGTTTAAACTGGATAACTATCCTTTTGAAGCTTCTAAAAGCATCGCTTTTTTAGAACTTTTAATAACTTTGTTTGATAGTAAAGATTTTATTGTTCTTGATTTTTTCTCAGGATCTTCATCTTTAGCAGATGCGGTAATTAGAATTAATCAAAAAGATAATGGTAATCGAAAATTCATTATGGTTCAATTGCCAGAGTTATGTGATGAAAAGTCTGAAGCATATAAAGCAGGATATAAAAATATCTGTGAAATTGGTAAAGAACGTATTCGTCGTGCTGGTGAACAAATTAAAGCAGATTGGGAAAAAGTGCATCCACAAGATACATTATTGTCTAGTGATGAAAAGTTCACTACTGATATTGGATTTAAAGTATTTAAATTAGATTCTACAAATATTCAACCTTGGGATAATGAGATTGAAATAGATGAAAAACAATTATATCTTTATAATGATGTATTTAAAGAAGGTAGGACTAAAGAAGATATTCTTTATGAAATCATGTTGAAGTATGGTATTTTTGATATGCGTGCTGGTGAAGTAGAAATAAATGGAAAAACAATGTATCGTGTTGGTAAACGTTATATGATTGTTTGTTTAGAAGATGAAATTACATTAGATGATGTTAAAGCTATTGCTGAATTATCACCTAGAACAGTAGTTTTCAAAGAAACTGGATTTAAAAACGATAATGATAAAATCAATGCTGAATATAATTTGGAAAAAGCTGGCGTTGAAGATATTAAGTGTATTTAAGGTGGTGTTGATAAATGAAGTTAAAATTTGTTAATCAACAGTATCAAACTGATGCAGTAAATTCTATTGTTAATATCTTTGAAGGCTGTGAAATAAAGAATTCATTATTTACAATAGATGTATCAAACGATAAAGGCTTTAATAAGGATTCTGGGTATACTGGAGAAGGAGTTAGTTATTTTACCGGTCATGCAAATAAAGTAAGTATTGATGATTTTACTATGCTTGAAAATGTACAGCATATTCAAGAAGAAAATGATATTCAAAGAACAAAATCATTAGAAAATAAAAATTTTACTATAGAAATGGAAACCGGAACTGGTAAAACTTATGTTTATACTAAAACTATCCTAGAATTAAATAAGAAATATGATTTTACCAAGTTCATTATAGTTGTTCCTAGTATTGCGATTAAAGAAGGTGTCTACTCTTCTTTAAAAGCTACAGAAGAACATTTCAAAGAAAAATATGATAATGTTGTTTATAACTATTTTGTTTATGATTCTAGTCATTTAGAACGTATTCGTGAATTTGCGACAAGTACAAATATTGAAATTATGATTATCAATATTGATGCATTTAGAAAAAGCTTTGTTGATACTGAAAAAGAGAATAAAGCAAATTTAATCCATCGTGAAAGTGATCGTTTAAGTGGGAATAAACCTATTGATCTAATTGCAAGCACAAATCCCATTGTAATTATTGATGAACCACAATCAGTAGATGGAACAAAGAAATCAAAAGATGCAATTTCTTCATTAAACCCATTATGTACTTTACGTTATTCTGCAACACATAAGGAGTTGTATAACTTAATGTATCGTTTAACTCCTGTAGATGCTTATCAAGAAAATTTAGTTAAACATATTGAGGTGGCTTCTATTACAAGTAATGAAGTCAGCGCAAAACCTTATGTAAAATTATTGAGTGTTAGTGATAAAGGTGGAACGTATTCTTGCCGCATAGAAATTTATGTAAACAATAAGAAAACGGGAGTGATTGATAAAAAGGCAGTTACAGCGAAAACAAAGGATGATTTATGGGAAACTTCTAATGAAGTTGATTACTATAAGGATTGTGGATATATTATTGATAATATAGATTGTTTCAAGGGTGAAGAATCAGTATCTTTCTCAAATGGAGAATATTTAAACATTGGTGAAACAATTGGTGATGTTGATGATAATGTAATCAAGCGTGCGCAAATTCGTCAAACAATAGAACTACATTTAAATAAAGAATTACACTACATAAAAAAAGGAATTAAGGTTTTAAGTTTGTTTTTTATTGATGAAGTTGCTAAATATCGTAACTACGATAGAAAAGATGAAAAAGGAGATTATGCTATCTGGTTTGAAGAAGAATATAATCGATTAATTCAACTTCCAAAATATCGTAAATTAAGAGAAAACTATGCTGATAAGATTTCATTAGAAGCTGATAAAGTGCATGATGGATATTTTTCTAAAGATGTAAAAGGTCGTATCAAAAATTCAATAGGAGCTGGTGTAAGTAAAGATGATGAGACAACATATCAATTGATTATGAAAAATAAGGAGCAATTGCTAAGCTTTGATGAACCTATTCGCTTTATATTCTCGCATTCAGCATTAAAAGAAGGTTGGGATAATCCAAATGTTTTCCAGGTGTGTACTTTAATAGAAACCAAGGATACTATGACTAAGCGACAAAAAGTTGGCCGTGGTCTTCGTATTTGTGTAAATCAAAATGGCGAACGTGTATTAGAAAATAAGTATAATGTTTTAAGTGTTGTCGCTAATGAATCTTATAAAGAATTTGCTTCTACACTACAAAAAGAATTAGAATCTGATAACTTTAAATTCGGTATAATTGAACCAATTAGTTTTACTGGAATTTGCATGAAACAGATTGATGGAACTACTTATGAATTAACACAAGAAGATTCTCAACAAATTTTTAACTATCTTGTAAAAAATGAATACATGACAAGTAAAGGTAAAATCAACGTTAAATATCATACTGAAAAGCATGAAGGAACTTTTAGTCTACCGGATAAATTTGAGAGTTATACAGCTAAAGTGATAAAACGTATTGATAATCTTACAAAAGAAATTGAAATTAAGGATGTGGCTAGAAAAGTACCAGTTAAAATTAATAAGGAAGTTCGACTATCTCCGGAATTTGAAACTTTATGGAATAAAATTAAACAAAAAACAGTTTATACTGTAAATATGGATATTGAGAAATTAAAAAAACAAGCAATTGAACAAATTCAAAATATGCCACATATCAAACCTGATAGAGTTGATAGTCAATTAACAAAAGTTGAAATTAATAAACAAGGGGTTAAAGATATAGGACACCAAGTTAGAGAGCTAGGTGCAGTTTATGAATTTGAAAAGCCTTCTTACCCTGATTTTATTCGTCGTTTACAAGATGCTACTCAACTATTAAGAAAAACCATTATTGAAATTATTGCAGAATCTGGGCGATTATCAGAATTCTATACTAATCCAGAACAGTTTATTAAACAAGTATCTAAAATCTTATTAATGGTTAAGAAGGAAAATCTAACTGATGGAATCAAATATC
Organism: Longicatena sp. 210702-DFI.1.196; assembly: GCF_020563125.1. Lineage (NCBI taxonomy): Bacteria > Bacillati > Bacillota > Erysipelotrichia > Erysipelotrichales > Erysipelotrichaceae > Longicatena > Longicatena sp. 210702-DFI.1.196. Next base: position 7,603 of record NZ_JAJCPX010000064.1, read on the forward strand.
AAAAAAATGATGAATATTATGAACAAGATTTCATTTTTAATGATGAAGAATTATATGGATATTCAGATAGTAATGTATTAGACGTCAATTCAAATAAAAATATTTATGATCATGTTATTTATGATTCAATTGTAGAAAAAGACTTTGCAATCGAAGCAGAGAATGATGATGAGGTATTGTTATATGCAAAATTACCTAGTACATTTAAAATTGATACACCTATTGGGGCATATAATCCAGATTGGGCAATTGTATTAAATACTGGAACAGGAGAGAAGCTTTACTTTGTGGCTGAAACTAAGGGTACTGAGAACATTAATGATCTTAAAGGATCTGAAAAGAAAAAAATCTTATGTGGTAGAAAGCATTTTGAAGTGATTGATACAGATATTAAATATGAAGTTGTAAAAGAACTTAAAACACTGAAAGGATTAAGCTCTTGTGGATAAATAAAAGAAATACTGAAAATGTTTTTTGAAAAATATTTTAATACTTCTATAATATCAATTGTTTCAATGTTCATAA
>NZ_JAJCPX010000065.1:0-7797 GCF_020563125.1 Longicatena sp. 210702-DFI.1.196
CGGAACCGTACGTACGGTGGTGTGAGAGGGTGATTTATTTCACCCTACTCGATTACTTTTGACATATCCAAACGCTTGTAGCACAAGAAAAAAAGGCAACATTTGCCTTTTATAAAATCATAAATCCCAGGTCGTTTAAAACCTTTCTTGCGACGGCCACCATGTCACTGTTTCCCATGACAACCACACATTGTTTTTCGATATTCACTTCATAATCCACCCGCGTTTCCGCAAGTGCTGCATCAATGCGTTTAGCACTTTCTTCACTATTCAGATTTTTTACCAGCAGGATATTTTTCAACTCGCTCACCTCTATATCGTATTATAGCATATTTCATAAAAAGATATGCTATATTTTGCGCCGTTCAGAAATATTTAAGAAATCGTGATAATTGAATTAGGCATCTATGACCGTACCCTGACTACCAGAGAAGGTTCCCTTAAGATAAATACGAATACCATGTTCTTTTGCATACTCTACACTGCGATCATGCAATACGCGTGACTTCATATTGAGCATTTCATCATAAGTCAATTTATCATATTTTATCGCATAGCTGTTTAGCTTGGGATCATTGTCGTAGACACCATCTACATCGGTATAAATATCCACTTCTTTCAGATCCAGCATATCGGCAAACAGCACAGCACTGTAATCACTGCCTCCACGTCCCAATGTTGTAATATGTCCTTGTGGAGTCATAGAGATAAAGCCACCTACGACTACTACATCATAGTTAGCAAGTGCTTGCTTAACCTTTGTGCCATCCAAACGTAAAACTTTAGCATAATCATAATGATCATCACTGAAAATTCCTGCTTCAAAAAAAGAAAGGGCATGCGCATGAATCCCCATATCTAATAATTCGCTGCACACCTTTAGCGTGGATAGCTGCTCTCCCATGGAAACAAGTCTTGCTTTTTCTTCTTTACTGAGATATTCGCTCCCAAGACTTAATAAAGTATCCGTTGCGTACGCATCCGGATAACGGCCCATGGCAGATACCACCAGCACGATTTTATGTGTCTTCTGATATTCTAAAATATGGCGGTATACATATTTGCGTGTGGCCTCACTGCGCAGGGATGTTCCACCAAATTTCATTACTTTCAGATTCATAACTACCCCTCGCATTCCTTATACCATATGTCACAGCATAAAGATTTGCATGGTCATGTGCCTACTTTAGAAAAGGATGATACAAATAGAAGTCCTGTCTTAAAACGAACAAGCTTTCTTATCACAGAAAAGATTTTTCGTATTCCATTGAAATAAAGTGTCCTAACCAATATCATAAAGTTTTTAAACCAACATAAAAAGGAAGCAGCATTTAGTACACGAAAGAGTCATGACTTTTCTACTTCCTTCCAGGTATCGTTTTCAGCTTTTTACTTTAAGACTTTTACAAAACGTTCTGTTATCTGTTTCGGACGCGTAATAGCACCGCCTACAACCGCACTGTGAACGCCAGCTTCATAAACGGCTGCAAGGTCTTCCGGTGTATTGATCTTGCCTTCAGCTAAAATTGGGGTGTGCAATTCAGCTACTAGTTTTTTCAATAAAGGAATATTTGGCCCATCCACTAAAACAGAATACGGAGTGTAGCCACATAACGTTGTGGATACGCAGTCAAAGCCAATTTTTTCAGCATTGACACATTCTTCAAAGGTTGAACAATCCGCCATAGCCAGTACTCCGTTTTCATGAATATAGGCAACTAGATCTTCCAGTTTTTCTCCATTTGGACGATCACGCAATGTCGCATCCAATGCGATCATCTCACACTTCGTTTCCAACAATTCATCAATTTCCTTTTTTGTCGGTGTAATGTAAATATCGCTGTCCGGATAATTACGTTTTACGATGCCAATAACAGGAAGATCAACTGTTTTCTTTATCTCCATGATATCTTCCTTACTTTGTGCACGAATACCGACAGCACCTCCCTGTTTTGCTGCCAGCGCCATCCTTCCCATAATGAAAGAAGAATGCAGTGGTTCATCAGGCAACGCCTGACAAGATACTACTAAACCGCCTTTAATTTTTTCCAGCATAATTAAAACCTGTCCTTTCTCTTATTACAGTTTCATTATACTTCAAAATTCTTTTTTCGTCTTCCTTTTTTCTACGAGATTATCGAATTCTCATAAAAATTTTTTGCCGTTTTTTTAAGCCATGTAAACAGGCAATTTCTAACTGTCTTTTCTTTCAATGTCCTATACTTTATCAAGACATGCAAACATGCATGCGGTATATCCTGATAAATTAAAAAACACTTTCTGAATAACGTTTGCTAAACTTATTTCTATCCATAGCACACTTCTTTTATGGTATAGCTTTTATGATACTGACATAAATGTTTTAAGACCAAGTAAAAGAAGTAGGAAAGCAACTACCGGAACTGGTATCGTACAAATGAGAAATAATACAAATTTTCTCTTTACTTCCTCTGCATTTTCTTATTTGTAAAACTAGAAATGGAAAAGAAATAAAAATAACCCCCCAATTTATTCATTCGTAATCTCCTAAATTTGTATAATTTGCCATGTGAAATAAAGCATATGTATCACACCTCATAACATGTGTTTTAAAATAGCCTTTTTCAGCATGTTTTTCTATAATGTCTCTTGTTATTTCTAGAACCCTCACTGAATCAGTATCCTCACTGAATCAACGGCAAGTGCCTTATCGCTTATTCTTTCTATTTTGTAAAGTCTTTGTAGCAATGCCGATAACTTCATTCATCCACCTTTTTTATTAAAACATGATTACATGTTGTATTTAATCCTACAAACTGACTTCTGTTTTCTGTTCTGCCAAAACTTTCGTCTTTTCTACCAATTTGTGATACACCGGTTTCATATCTTCTTCTCTTACCCAAGTATCAATTTCTTCTACAGGTATCCATCGAACACCACTATTTTCATCCGCTTTGATGTGTAAATTTTCGGTTTCATCTGCCACACAGGCATAAGTCACATTAAGATGTACATGCGAACTAACAAACTTACCACGTTTTTTATGGGGCGGTACAGGTAGAATATCAATAGCCATAATATGTTCACTTAAAGGTGTAAGCTTAGTTAACCCCGTTTCTTCCATTCCTTCTTTTAAAGCGACATGCAAAGTATCTTCATCCCCATCACAATGGCCGCCGCACCATCCCCAGGAATCATAGATATTATGATAAATCATCAATACCTTGCTCATATCCTGATTCACGATCCAGGGAGAGCTTGTCATATGAGCCATTAAATTTTCTCGGTAAAATATATCATCAAACATCGTCAGATAAGTCATCAATAATTCTTTATCTGCTTCTTCCTGTTCGTTATAAGGATCAAATCCTTTCACTTCCTCTAATAATGTCTTCATTCTTGCGTCCTCCACCATGTATATAAAGCATCTTTATATGCCTTAAAAGCAGTTGGTATCGCATATTGCTGTTCCAACGCTTGCTGTGTACACCATAAGCCATCCAATTTTTCCTTTACCTCTAGTAAATATCCTTGCATATGCCATTCCACATGTGAGAATATATGTTTTGCCGAGCGCAGTTTGATGATTTTATGTATACGTTCATGACCGAGAAAAGCCATAACTTCTTCCTCTTCTCGCTCCCCATCTAACGTGATGAATTCATAAAGCCCTGCTAACAGTCTATCCTCAGCGCGTTGCTGCAGCAGCACTTCCTTTTGATGGACAACGACTAAAATCGTTTTCTTCTCAATCCGCCGTGCTTTCTTTTTCTCTTTTATGGGCAGGCGCTGTGCCTGATGGCTTTGATAACCGATACAGTCTTCTGCTAATGGGCAAATATTACAGCGAGGCATGGCGTTGGGCACACAAATCAATGCACCGATTTCCATCAATGCCTGTGTAAAGGCATCACATCGCTCTATAGGAATATACTCTTTTATAATATTTTGAAACTTTTTCTTTGTACGTTCTTTTAAGATATCATCTTCACTGACAAGAAGGCGGGAAAATACACGCAATACATTTCCATCAACCGCTGGATATGGAAGATGAAAAGCGATACTGGCAATCGCTCCGGCAGTATAATCTCCGATACCGGGCAGTTGTTTTAATAATTCATAGGAATTAGGCAATGAACCGGCATAGTGTTTCACACAGTATTGTGCGCATTTTTTCATATTCTTTACGCGATTGTAATATCCCAGCCCCTCCCAGAGCTTATGTAATTCATCATCATCGGCATTTGCTAGTGCATGCACATCAGGCAATGCATTTACAAAGCGTTCAAAATATGGTTTTACTGCCTCGACACGTGTCTGCTGCAGCATGATTTCACTTACCCACACTCGATAAGGCGTAGGTTCACTCCGCCATGGCAATATGCGTGCATTGGCATCATACCATTCCAATAATGCTTGTACCAAATGTTGTTTATCATGTTTTTCTTTCATGGTTGTATTATAACATTTCTTCATGAAATCACAAAGAAAAAGACCCCTTCTTGATAAAGCAGCATTCTTTTGCTGTCATCTGAATAAGGCGTCTTTTTCTTTTATAGCTATTGTATATAATCGTAGTTCATATAAAACAAAGATCTTACAATTTTAAAACCAGTTCTTGCAGTAAATGAATAACCCGGTATTCACCTTGCATGTTTTTCTATCTTGTTTCCATGCCATTTAGTGCCTTGCACAAACGCATGATCTGCTCACTCTTTTACCATAAATACCTGTCCTTATGGTGTACAGATAATCACTTGATCTTATAAGAAATAATTTTCCGGACGTAAACGACATGGTGAACCATAGCTGGAACAAGCATGTGGATCAGCGTACCAACCAACGCCAAAGCTTAAATCCCCACTATTGTTAAACTTATTCAAAGCATCACTCAAACTCATATTTCCAACGCGAATCATTTCCACATGACAGTGTGGCCCGGTACTATTGCCACTGTTTCCTGTATAGGCAATCGTCTGCCCCTGGGCAACCGCAGTTCCGCTAGATACAGCAGTACCTGAGAGATGATAAAAGGAGAAAGCATAAACCACACCATCAACTCTGGTCAGCATGGTTAAGTTATTTCCTGCGGTAGCCGGCACACCACAATAACTGCCAAAATTATCACCGGATGGAGATGGACAACCACCATATGTCCAAATAACGATACCACTGGCAGGGGCAACAACACGCAAGCCCTGTGCTTGATATGTTCCAAAATCCATTCCTCTATGTACACTGCCATCCGCATATGCCCATGTACCAGCTGAATAATGCCAATTCCCTTGAATTGGTGTGATAAATCCTGTACTTGGTTTTACGCCGTTTCCGTTCCCATTTCCATTATTGCCTTGATTATTATCTTGGGAGTCCCCGTTATGGTCGTTAGAACCATCATTTTTATCCTTATCCGGTTTATCGCTTGTTTCATCATCAAATTGTGCAGCCAAAGAAGTATCTACCTTTGGGATACTCATCTGCGCCATCTGCGTCTTGATTTTCTGATCCAGCAGTTGCTCTTCCTGTTTACGATATGCGCTCATTAATTTTTCATTAACTTCCTTTATGGCTTCCGCTTTTTCCTTCTGGTCCTTTAATCCTTGCTCCTGCACTTTCAGCAATTCCTTTTGCTGTTGGACTACTTCTTTATCTTCCTTCAATTTCGCTTTTTCTTTATTTAATGTTTTGATCTGATCAGATTCATAGGAATTCAGCTGTCCAAGAATCTCTGAACGACGCAGTAAATCAGCAAAGCTGTCTGCCCCCATCAAAAAGTCTATAAAGTTATTACTGCCAATATAAGGCTGCATCTCAATCAGGCGTTCACGCATCATCTTGTCACGTTCTTGAATATCTTCCGTTTTTTCTTTAATTTTCACATTCATCTTGGCAATGGATGCTTCCGTTTTAGCAATGGCGTTTTCCACACTGGCCATTTCCGCATTGATCTTGGCAACCTGTTTATGATTGCTTCGTAGCTTCTCTCCAATGGATTCCATGCTTCCTTTTACATTACTCAGCTGTTTTTTAATACCATCAATCTCTGAGGATAGATTTTTGCTTTTCTGCTGCAAATATTCTTTATAAGCAATACATTCTTGCTGCGTTGCTTTATCGGTAATATATGCACATTTTTTATTCATTTCCGCTTCACGGCCTGCAAAACTTTCCGCCTCTAGGGGACAAGAAGCCATTACGACCATGAACAGACATGCAACAATCATTAAAATTTTTCTCTTCATATCAAATCCTCCTCTTTTTATCACGAAGTAAATGTTAAGGTCGATAAGCATTTAATTTATATCAGCATCGATAACATACGATCATTTATTACGTAAGCATATTTCTGTCAAATAAGCATGTAGGCAAATACGTGATGGAGTTATAAATAAACAAATCAAATAAAGATTTGCTATTTACTTTTATCATATTAACATGAAAATATCTTCACGTATGTTTAACGTTTCCAACGCAGATAACGGCTTGTAGAGAAGAAGCTTCCAAATAAGCCAACTCCCATGCCAATAAGCAAAAGAATACCTGCAACCTGTAAGCTCAACGGCTCACTTGGCTGTAAACGAAACATCTCACTCATCATTCTGCCATCAAGCATTAAATAGACATAATGATATCCTACTACAGTTACGATGGCTGGCACGATTGCTCCTGCCAAACCGATTAAAATACCCTCTAGCATCATAGGAAAGCGAATGCACCAGTTACTGGCACCGACAAATCGCATAATGGCAATTTCTGACTTTCTTGTATAAATAGACATTTTAATCTTATTCGCGATTAAAAACATTGCTACCAAAGTTAGAAAGATAATAAACAGAAAACTGCCGGTACGCATTGAAGAAAAAGTTTGTATCATGGCATCCGTCTCTTCACCGCCATAGCTCGCCTTTACGATACCTTTCATATCATGTATCTGTGCATTGAGCTTCTTGACATTATTCGCATCTTTCACCTCAATAATAAAAGCATCTAGAATAGGATTGGTCTTTCCTTCATACATGCTGAACAGACTGTCATTGCTTTCATATTCTTTTTTATAAGCTGCTAATTCTTCATCACCACTGGATAGTTTCACACTTGTTACATGTGGAAGCTTTTCAATCTTTTTCTGTAACGCGGTTTTCTCCTGATCCGTCACGACATTATCAATCGTCGCACGAATTGTCAAAGCATCTTCAATATGATATGTGATATTGGACAAATTACTTGTCAGCAATAAAAAGACGGCAATCAGCAGCAACGTGATAGTCATCGAAAAAGCTGCGGACATGGCCAGTCCAAAATGTCTTGTTATATTTTTACATGCGGTTTTTATATGGAATTTAATATATCGGTATAGTTTTTTCATAGTTTCATCTCTTTGTAAAGTTAACTTGCACTTATATGATAACGTACCATAGAAAAATTGTAAAGAAAAAGCGCTGTGCATGAAATAATTGGATATAAAAAAGGTGAGACGTTGTTTGTACTTTAAGGGAAAGGAAGTTTTCACAAGTAGGATGCTACATTTTACAAGTAGCATTGCATACGAGCGTAACAAAACAATTTTTAATGCTATCTAATTTCTTCATTCAGATAAAACATCCTATACTTCTAAAACCACCATATAAGTGTTTTATCCAATACAAAGCTAACATAAGAGTTCCCTAATGAATCCGTGAATTCCATCAACAACGATCTATCTAATCACTTCCCCATGTAAGTACATAAACTTTTCTTTGTTTTAATCAACGCAGCTCTTCTCCTTAAATCGAGTAGGGTGAAATAAATCACCCTCTCACACCACCGTACGTACGGTTC
>NZ_JAJCPX010000066.1:0-7742 GCF_020563125.1 Longicatena sp. 210702-DFI.1.196
GATAACTACGCCCCGAGGGATTTTCACCCTAGATATGTGGCATGCCCGCCACACACAAAAAAAACATGATGTTATTCACCATGTTTATGTATGCCGCGATACAGACATTCGCCTATGTTTTCTTCTGTCAATAGACCGAAAGCATCTTGCCAAGATAATAGAAAATAAGGATCGCGCAGCAATTTTCTTCCTAATAATACATAATCACAATCTTCCTGTGCTAGAATGGTTTCAATTTCTTCTTCCTTTGTGATTAGGCCAACGCCCATTACCGGCAAAGAAGTCATTTGTTTGATAGCTCGTGCATATGGAATCTGATACAACGGATAGGTCTGTATCGGATGTTTGTTTAATCCTCCGCTGGATACGGAAATTGCGGCAGCACCACAACTTTCTATAGCTTCCACAATATCTTTCATATCGGCTATATGCAAGCCATCTTCTTCATACTCTTCTGCTGATATACGAACGATGACATCTTTTTCAAATGTAGAGCGTACACCGGTGATGATTTCCTTTAACAACAAGGTTCTATCCTCACCATAAAGATCCGTTCGCTGATTGGTAAGCGGTGATAAAAATTGATTGATCAGATAACCATGTGCCGCATGAATTTCCACAAAGTCATAGCCAAGCTCTTTTGCCCATTTACCGGCAAATTCAAAATTAACAACAATGCGATGAATTTCTTCTGCTGTCAACGCATGTACATCTTCATTATCCATGGCGGATACCTTATGGGCTGCACATTTACTTTTCATACCGGCATGATTCAGTTGAATTCCTAATTTCACCCCATAATCATGTACGACTTCAACGATATCCTTTAATGGTTCTCGCTGTCGCGGCGTGAAGATTCCTAAACAAGCGTCACTGATATAGCCTTCTGCTGCGATGGCCGTTGCCTCTTGTACGATAAAGGCAGGGCGTCCTTTCGCTAGTGTTTCATAATGAGCTATATGGTGCAAATTGGCTATGCCATCGCCCTTTGCCATATACGTACACATCGCCGGAATACCTATGCGGTTGTTTAATTCCATACGACCAAGCAATGATGTTTCAAATGGTTTCATATGAAGATCCTTCTTTCTTACTGTTCCAGTTTCTCGCTGTAGTCTTCCCATTTCTTCATGAAATTTTCAATTTCATTATGTACGTCATCAATTTTATCATCTAAATCACGCATTTTTTGATAATCGTGATAATATTCCGGATCAAAACGCAGCTCTCTGAGTGCTTCCAGCTCTTTCTCCTTTTCTGCAATTTTCTTTTCCAGTTTTTTTACTTCGCGATCATAATGAATCCCTCTATCCACTTTTTTTGTTTCTTTTTTCTCAACGGTTTTAACGGCCTGTACATGTTCCTCATCTTTATGCATATATTCCTGATAACGCATCGGATAATATGTTGCCTTCCCATTATCAATGACCAATACCGCAGTTGCCAACTTTGAGATAAAGTAACGATCATGACTCACAAATAGCATTGTGCCTTCATAATCACACAAAGCATCCTCTAAGGCTTCTTTTCCAATTAGATCCAAATGATTGGTTGGCTCATCCATCATCAGAAAATTAGGCTGTGACAGCATTAGCTTTACAAAGGATAGACGAACTTTTTCTCCTCCGGATAGACAGTCTACTGTTTTAAATACGTCTTCTCCACTGAATAAAAAACATCCCAGTGCTGTGCGTACCTCTGTTCGATTCAGTTCACTGAAATCGTTCCACACCTCTTCTAATACCGTATTATTGGTATCGAATTGCGCAAGCTCCTGATCAAAATAACCTACCTCAATCTGGTGTCCGAATAAGAATTCACCGGATAATGGTGAAACCTGTTCCATCAAGGTTTTCAAAAAGGTTGACTTTCCTTTCCCATTTGGGCCGATTATGGCAACTTTTTCCCCTTGCAGAATATCGCAAGTAATCGTACACAACGGCAGGTCGTAACCGATGGTTAAATCCTTGACCTCTAAGACCCGCTTGCCGCCACGTACCCTTGGGGTAAAACGGGCATGAAACCGTTTTTCGTCGACATTGGGATCTTCAATTTTATCCATACGTTCTAAGTATTTGATTTTACTCTGCGCAAAAGCTGCTTTATTTTTCTTATAACGGAATTTCTCAATGAGTTCTTCCATGTGCTGTATTTCTTTTTGTTGGCGCGCATACGCTGATTTTTGTTGTTCCACATCACTTTTCTTGGTATTAACATAGTTTGTATAATTACCCGGATAGCGACGCATCACACCATATTCCAATTCATATACGACATCAACGACATCATCCAGAAACATACGATCGTGACTAACTAAGACAACCGCTTTGGGATAGCGTTTTACATAACCTTCTAGCCATTCAATCGTTTCGATATCCAAATGGTTGGTAGGTTCATCTAACAACAAGATATCCGGTTTGCTTAACAATAGCTTGACAAAGGCCAATCGGGTTTTCTGTCCTCCGGAAAATGTAGCAACTTCACGTTTTAAATCTTCTTCCTGAAACCCAAACTTAGTGAAGACAGTCATCATATCACTATGGTATGTATAACCGCCTAAATCCTCATATTGCTGCTGCAAATTGGCGTATTTATTTAAGATGGTTTCACTATGGTCATATACCATCTGCTCACTGATTTCTTCCAGCTGTTTACCTATGCGTTTTACCTTCGCAAAGGCTGTTTCCAATTCTTCTTTGACACAGGCATGCTCATTTTCAAACGTTGTCTGTGCTAAATAACCGATTGTCAGATTATTTTCCTTATGGATATCCCCTTTATCCAACGGTTCTACTTCGGCAATGGCTTTTAATAAGGTGGTTTTACCACATCCGTTTCTTCCCACAATCGCGATTTTTTCAGTATTGCGGATTTCAAATTGAATATCCTCAAATACCGTATTCGCCCCAAAATATTTACTTCCTTTATGAATTTGATACTTCATCTTGTTTCACCCGCCTTATCTGGTGGTGTTGTCGGCATTGATTCCCTCGGCAAAAGCGCGCGCTGTTTCCTTAATAATCGCATTCTTCTGTTTTTTCCACAGCGCTGCATCTTCTTTATTTGATATATAGACAAAGTCAATTTCTAATCCCTGCATGCCATTGGCATTCACAAAATCAGCATTTTGTTCTTGACTTGTTTCTGAGTATTTCCCTGCCAGTGTTGCTCTTCCACCACTTTCTCTTAAATATAAATTCGTATCATATATCGTTTTACCATCTGCCCCTTCGGCCAATAACCCGGTAACGATACCGGCATCGGAACCAGTATACATCGGTGACAGTGGCATTTTTAAGTTCTTATGTACACCATAGGTCAAATTCCTGGCAAGTGTCTTGCTGGAATAATAACTATGCGCTACTTCAAAGCCGCGAATCGTATCGTTGGCATAATTGCTGAAGCGTAAGAACAAATAATATTTTGCATGCTGCTTATAACCTTTTGCTAAACGGCCATCACTGCCATAGGCTTTCCCTTTTTCATCTTTACTTGCCTTTGTAATGGCAACACGCAATCCATATTTTTCTTCTAATTCCTTTTTCATTAAAACCGCTGCTTTATACATTTCATCATTTTCATTTAACCCATTGACCTTTGAACCTTCATCCGGCAACCACGTTAAATCCGTATTCATCCCAAACGGATCAATCAACACATCAATATCCCCTTTGCGCGGCGTCTGTGAAGTTACTTGTAAGAAAAGATAGTTTTTATCCAGGGTGATCTGATAATCCTTTAACAGCTGCGTATCTGCAATTAAGGAAACTTTATTGACCTTTCCTTTACGCTGTGCCGTATAAAATGCATTTTCCTTTAAAGGCTGTTGAAAAATCACACGCTTTTTTACCAGATTATCAATGATGGAAACCTCATAATATCCTTCCGGTATTTCATCTAATAAGATCTTTTGATCAACTGTATTTTCCATTGTCATTGAAATTGTCTTTCCATCACAAATATTTTTTAATTCTACGGTTTTCCCACTCAACGTATCTTTATTTTCCGGTGAATATTTCTTTTCATACAAATCCAAAGATTCTCCATAATACAAATAATCCGAAACGCTAATCGTTTCTTTACTTGTCTTATGCAATGCTTTGATCGTCTGTTCCTCATTCAATCCACACACCGTGAATTTCTTTACTTCTTGATGATTGGAAGGCAGAAACATGCCAATTAAAAGATACACGATCAACGCAATTAAAACAAGCAGTGGAGCCACTACCTTCCAGCGCACTTTATATCTTCTCTGTCTTGGTACATATGCCATGTCTTCTACCTCCTCACAATTTTTACTATGTTTTACGATATTTTATTTTTACCATAAGCTAGCTTTTAATAAGAAATATCGTCTCCATGCTATGCATTTTCATAAGCATGAAAAAGTCCTTACGTCATCGTTTCTAAAATGCAATATCCTTAATATGCTTTGGCTGCTGATCTTTTTTCGGCGGATAGCTCATATGATTCACGGATACTTCTGCATCCAACAAATCTTTAGGCCGCTTTGGTATCGGCAGCATCGTATCTTCAAATGGAACATACTGAATCGGAAAAACGCTTTCCTTTGGATATACGACCGGATGGAAGAAAGAATTAAAGCACCATGTCAGATCAAAACCGATCATTGGACTGCCTTGATTTTGCTTACCATACTTACGCGCATTTCGCACATAGCGTTTCTTTAATGGCAATGGATTGATATGTAGATTTTCCAATGCGGCAATCAAGAGCATCAAGATTCCATTGCGGCAGCGCCATACAAAATCTTTTACATGATTCTCACTCACATAATCAATGATGAAAACATCGATAAAAATGCCATCACTGTCTTTGCATTTGTTTTTTAATAACGCATTGTATTCTTCACAATACGTATGTTTTAAACGAATCTTCATCGCCGGAATCAACACATTGTATTCCTTATGTGTTTCAAAGCTTTGTACGATGTACTTCTTAGGATCCAGATCCTTAACGGCTTCTAACAGTTTCAGATAATCCTCATACAGCATACCGATATCCGCATCATCATCCCAAGGGATAAAGCCTTTATGACGTACAGCGCCTAAGCAGCTGCCACCTGTCAGCCAGTATTGGACTTTGTGCTTGCGGCATACAATATCTATATCTTTCAGCATCTCTAACAATTTCAGCTGTAAATCACGCACGGTAATCGTCGTTCCATCTTCTCTTGTTTTCAATATGTATTCTTCCATAAAATCACCGTATCTATTATAGAAGATATTTGTTTTTATCACAATCATTTTATGGAAATATCACAATTTCGCAAGAATGTCTTCAGAAACGATTGCGTAAACAATGAAAATTTAAACAAATACACTACTTTTTATCTTTTCCTTATGCAGGTGGCTCTACAACATTTGCTGTCAAAAAAAACACACTGTACTTAAACAGCATGTTTTATAAGCATTTCAAGAAATTGTACGACCCCATCTTCCTTTGCCTCTTTACAATGATAACGAGCAGCATTTTTTATTTGCGTACAGGCATTTGCTACAGCAACACTGTTAGGGAAACAGGAAAACATGGAAAGATCATTTTCGCTGTCGCCAAATACTAAAACTTCCTCTTTTGTGAAACCGTGTTGAGCAACATAGGTTTGTAAAGCTGTCCCTTTCGATACTAGCGGCGAAGTGATTTCCAAATTATCCCATCCGGAAGTTGTTACCTTTACCTCTTGCAAGGTGGATAGTCGTGTTTGTAAACGTTGGCGTTTTTCTTCATCCTTTTCCAAAAGTTCTATTTTTAAAATAGTTTTAGGTAAGTCTGTTTCCGTAATCGTCTTGAAACAAGACATCACCGGTGTGGTATCCGTGAAACTTTGCAAATAGTGTTTTTGAAAGGAAGGCCGATCCTCTTCTTCTAAAGAATAAATATGGGTCTCATCATAACAACCGATTGCGATAGGTTCTTTTTGCAGCATCTGAAGAATCATCTTTGCGCTTTGTTTTTTTATCGCAGTCGCATGAAGAATCTGCCCTTTTGCGTTTACCTGCATTGCGCCGTTTAATAACAACATATCCAAAGCCAGCAAGTGTTGATTTCGCAAACTTAACACATCCGGATAACTGCGCCCACTGCATAGCACGATCGAAACTCCTTGTTGTTGTAGTTTCTGTAAGGTATGTACGCTGCGCAATGATAATGTATTGTCCATGCTTAATGTGCCATCAATATCACAGGCAATCAAACGAAAGGGAAACACTTATAGATCTTCCCCGTTGCTGGCAATGACACTTCGATACCAGTCATAGCTATCTTTCTTGATACGGCGCTTACTGCCATTTCCATAATCATCCTGATCCACGTAAATAAATCCATAGCGCTTGCTCATTTCTGAGGATGAACAACTGATAATATCAATAGGTCCCCATGGATAATAACCAATCACATCTACCCCGTCCATGATAGCTTCCTTCACATTACGAATATGCTCACGTAAATAAGCGATACGGCGTTCATCGTGAATCTTTCCATCACTGCTGATTTCATCATACGTGCCAAAACCATTCTCTGCGATGATGATTGGTTTTTGATAACGATCATAATAGTAATTTAATACGGTTCTTAATCCAAGAGGATCAATGCCCCAGCCCCATTCACTTGCATCAATATAAGGATTTACGATGGCCCCATCATCATTAATATCTTGCGTGTCATTGCATTCTTTTGATGATACACATGTATAATAATAGGATAACGCAAGAAAATCAGCCGGATGCTCTTTTAATACTTGCTCATCCTCTTCACGGATATCTAAATGAATGTCATGCTCTTTAAAATAGCGCAGCATATAGCCCGGATATTCTCCCCTTAGCAATAAATCGGTAAAGAAATATTCTCTTTGATTGCGCTGCATGTTCGCAAAAACATCCTCTGGTTTGCATGTTAATGGTTCACTTAATCCATCATATACCATCATCCCTACCTGAAAGTCTGGATTGATCTGATGGGCAAGCTTAGTGACAAGCGCACTTGCTGTGCATTCATGATGAATGGCCTGGTATTTTGCTTCCATAAGGTTTTCTACTGTATCACTGGGAATACCGAGATGATTAAAAGATTCATGATGTATCAGATTGATCTGATTTACAACAATCCAGTACTTTACCTTATCTTTATACCGACGCATAACGGTTTCACAATAGTTCACAAAGAAAGTGATCGTCTTACGATTATACCAGCCCTGATAGTGTGTTGCCAAATGCAGTGGCATCTCATAGTGCGATAAAGTGATGAGGGGCTCCATGCCGTTTTTTATGATTTCATCCAGCAATGCATCATAAAAGCGTAAACCTTCTTCATTCGGTTGAGAATCATCTCCATTAGGGAAGATACGTGACCAGCTAATAGAAGTGCGAAATGTTTTCAATCCCATCCCTGCTAAAAGCTTTAGATCTTCCTTATAAGTATGATAGAAATCAATCCCATAGCGTTTAGGATAATAGCCTTCTTTATCCTGTAAAGCGAAATCAATATCGTTTCTGCTCGTTTCTTTATTTGATTTCTTTTTCAAATCACCAGCATCTTGCACTTTTAAGATATCCGCAACGCTCCATCCTTTCCCACCTTCTAGAAATGCTCCTTCTGCCTGATTTGCCGCAATGGCGCCTCCCCATAAAAAAGCTTTCGGAAATCCTGTTTTTACTTGTTTCATTTCAATTCTTGTATTATTTAATTAACCAAGAAACAGGTAATTAAATAATATCTTCCTTTCT
>NZ_JAJCPX010000067.1:0-6844 GCF_020563125.1 Longicatena sp. 210702-DFI.1.196
GTCACTCTCGTTGAGTGCCTGTTTATAATACATCAATTTATCTTTCATGTCAACGATAATTTTTAGTTTTTTCATTTTTTTATATTGCTGTTTTTATTTTACCTAATTCTTTCAAGTTTTTAATGCAAGATCAAGCATCCACCACCTGCATCACATACGTCATCTATATAATATCAGTTACGTTATTGCTGCGTTACAACAAGTCACCTATACTTATCCGTTCACAGTTTTACTACATTTTTGAAATCACTGCTTCTTCTCCAACTCCATACATGCCAAATATCGCTCATACAATGCATTAATTTCATGATGTTCAAAAGGCGAATTCCGCAATCGAATATCCACCATCAAACGATCCAGTCCTTTATGAATTGCACGATCCAACGCTTTGCTGTATGCCATTTCCCTTGCATGTTGTTCATATTCATCCTCATCTAACAACATCGTTTTTCCTGTTGGCGATACCTTCACATCCAAATCATAATCAATATTCTTAATTGCCTCACCATCATAAATACTAGGCGATGCTAGATTGCAATAATAATGAATGCCGGTTTTACGAATCATGCAAATGACATTATACCATTTATCTGGATAGAAAAAGCAGATTGCCGGTTCTCTGGTCACCCACTTACGACCGTCTGATTCACTTACCAAAGTACGATTCGTGACAGCAACGATACGTTTTTCATTTGCCTCAAGCACGTATCCCATTGCCCATGTCCGATGCAGACTGCCATCATGTTTATAACTTTGAATATATACATATTGATTTTCTTGTAATTCCATGTCTGCCTCCTAACGTTTTTTTATTATAGCAAAATATCATAAAAAATCATAGAATACATTTTCAATCTCTTCCCATACTAGAAATGAAAGGAGAAGCATGAGCAATGTTTCATGCGTGTGATGCTATGTTAACACCTAAAGATGTCTTATATTTAGAAGACCTGCTGGATCAGACCTTTGTCTTAAACAAAAGAATTACCAATGATGTCACAATGATTCAAAATGAAGAAGTGAAAACCTGCTTTGAGGAGGTCAATACGAATCTTGCTAAACATTATCATACAATGGTAGAACTTTTGCAAAAGGAGGTAAAAGAATGAGTGGATCAACTAATAATTACAGCGATAAAGAGATTGCGACCAACCTGTTAGTAACCTTGAAACATATGAAGAGTGAATACAACACTTTTTCACAGGAAGCAAGTAATGAAGAACTTTTTAAAGAAGTAGATACGCTATATCAAGATCTTTCTGCTCAACAGCGCAAGGTTTATGAAATGATGAAAGAACAAGGCTGGTATAAGATGACCTCAGATTCTGAGAAGAACATCTCAAAAGCCTATACAAAATTTAGTAAAATGGAAGATGAGCTCTGTGAATAGAGCTTATCTTTTTTCTATGCCCCATTTTCTGGGGGCCTCTATAGATAAGAAGTATGAATAAAGATACAAACATATACTTTTTTATGATGAAGATAAAATCCAATGATACAGCCATTTATTAAGCAGTATTACGCACTTATCCTGAGTTATCTTTTTAGCTATCCATCATCTTGCACAGAACATGCTTTTTTCATTTCCGCTTTATGAAAAATGTGATACGATACTGTCATGGAGGTAGTATAATGATGAACAATGAATATGAAACCTTATTAACGAGTCTGCGTGGCTTATTAATGGATGAACATGATGAAATTGCCAATATGGCAAATGCAGCTGCTTTATTATATCAATACTTACCCGATATTAGCTGGGCTGGATTTTATTTATATAAACATGATGAATTGGTACTTGGCCCTTTTCAGGGGAAAGTCGCCTGCATGCATATCCCAATGGGAAAAGGAGTATGTGGAACTGCAGCTGTAAAACGCAAGATTCTGCGTGTAGATGATGTTCATCAATTTAGCGGCCATATCGCCTGTGACAGTGCAAGTAATTCTGAAATAGTAATCCCCTTAGTAAAAGAAAACACCCTACTGGGTGTTTTGGATATTGACTCTTATTCACCTTCTCGCTTCACGCAGGAAGATGAAGACATGCTTAATCAATTTTCTAACATACTTATTTCATCATTATGAATATGAAAATAGGAGCTTGCTAAGGTGACAGCTTCTCTGCTAGAGAAGAAACGACACTTTGCCGTACCTATGTAAGTCGTTCTTACGACACTCTTGTCTTCCATGATTTCACCGATTTCTCCCATGTCCTGTTTCGTGAAATCAAGTTCTAGCATATCTTTCCACTGTACACGTGAATTATTTTCAATCGGAGCACTGATAAGTTTAATAGGAAGCTGTTCTCCATGATAGCGGGCTAATTGAAACATGACACAGTCATTGTAATCACAGCCCAAAAGTACGACATAACCATTAAATTCAGATACTTTACCTAATGGTGAATCCTGATTTAAACCAAAGTGCAAAGGATGCTTATCACATAATATTTTGGCATATTTTCCCCAAGCCGCAAAGCTATATAATGGATGATATGAACGAACTACGCCTTCATTGCGTAAAAACTGATAAATGAGCGCATCTGCTTTTTCGGGTGCGCTTAATTTTTTATCAAAGGGCAAGGCATGCTGACGCACATCCTCCCAATACATACGGGCAATGTGTTTCTTTTGGCAGGCTGGATCAGCCATCTGTGGTGTAAAAGTCGGCATAACGATAGTCCCTTCATAGCCAACTGTTTCCATCAATGCCTCAATCAGCATCTGTTCACCACCTATGAGATAACCTAATTTTTTCATATCCGCCTGGACCAAAATCACCATACCACGTTGTATACCCAAAGATTCTAATTGCGCACAAATATCTTCTTTGGTAGATACAACCGTTTCCGGTTCTTCATCTAATGTAATATATGTAAATTTTTCAGCCATGCTATCAGATCCTTCTTTTCTAAATATCCTTCTTTCCTGTTTTCGGCCTGCAACGTCCCCTGATAAAAATAATAGGTTGTTGGTAACTGGCGCAAAACACCGGTCGTAACTTTTAATTCATCTAACATCTTCTTTACATCTGCATCCTTTTCCTTTAGGTTTATATGCAGATAATACACTTCAAACGGCTGTTGTTTTTCTATTTCCTCTATGACCTTTTGATATTCATCACAGGAGTAACAGTCATCGCTTATCACATATAATAGAAATGAATTCTGTCTTTCGTCACTTAATTTCTCAAGAACCTCCGCTGCACTCACTTCGATAGGCCCTTTTTTTGATGATGGTGAGCAAGCAGCTAACAGACATACAATCAGCATGACGAATATTACTTTTTTCATATTCCTGCCCCCTTTTGATGATGCTGTTTTTATTTTAGCACAGAATTCGCCAGTTCTACGCATTTAATCTAAAAAAATGATATTTCGCAATAAATCTTATCCTAGAACGATGGTTACAGCTATTTGCTTATGACGGGGGTTCGTGCTGACATAGCAGCGCCATATAATTCATACTTTCTTAATCAACCACATAAAAAAACACGTTGATTACAGCATGCCTCCCAACAAAAATAGACCAAACACGCCCTAAAACCCATCTGGACCACAAAAATTCCCCTCATCTTTCATAAATAAGCATAAAAAAACTCTCATTTTCATGAGAGTACGTAGTTATTAATGGAGCAGATGAGGGGAATTGAACCCCCGTATCAGCCTTGGCAAGGCTGTGTTCTACCATTGAACTACATCTGCAAAAATGGCGGTCCAGATGGGACTCGAACCCACGATCTCCTCCGTGACAGGGAGGCATGTTAACCACTACACCACTGGACCTTGTATATTTAACTGACAGCTTTGTTACCGCCAGTGCCCGTATATAATACCATCTGATTTTTTTTCTGTCAACAGCTTTTTTAAATTTTTTTAATTTTTTTAATGTTTTATATATCATGTGAAAATTCCCCTCTTCATCATCATCGTCATACCTTCCATCTTCATCAACAGTGCCGTTTTCATATCATAAGGGAGTGCCTTCACACTCCCTATAATGCCAGACTTACACGTATTGCTTTATTTATTTTTTCAATTGTTTTATCATCTAATGTACAAATCCACTGCCCCAATCGTTTCTTATCTATCGTCCGCAGCTGTTCACATAAGATCATGGACACATAGCTTAATGAATCATCACTGAAAATCACATGTGTAGGAATTGGCGGTTTTGACATCTTTTTTGAAATCGGCGCAATGATGATTGTTTTAGAATAACGATTTCCCTTATCGTTCTGCACGACCACTACCGGCCGTACCCCACCTTGTTCACTGCCAATGACAGGTGACAGATCTGCATAATATACATCTCCCCGTTTGATCATTATTTCATCACAGCCACCTGCATGCTGTTGATAACCTCCATCATTTCTTCCGGACCCAACTCATCGGAGAATACGGAGAACTCTACACCATCATATACCACACTCATATGATTTCCATCATAAAATCCCACAACATCCATTGCATCAATCATCTCTCCCGGCATGATGACCGTTTGTGTATCTTTAGGCACCTCTTTTTTGGTTTCGACAACGGTAAAATTTTTATCACCATGATACTCTAAAACATGTTTCACTTCCCCATTAACCTTCATCTGATTGGCACTTTTCAGTTCCGATGAAAATACCTGTACCGGATATAGTGGTAAATCCTGTTCACTGATGACGCTGGCACTCGCCTTCTTTTCTATAACGGCAGGTGCTTTGAAATAATCCTTTTTGATCTTGGCATCATATTCACATTTCGTAAAGACAATTTTTAATTCAGAGGTATTATCTTTATTATAAATTTGAAGCCACTTAAGTTTGGCATTTTTATCAAACATGATATCCTCATGATCAAAGTTTTTATTATTGGGATAGCTAACCTTAGCACTTACCAGTGTTCCATCCTTCTGCTTTTTTATTGTGGCATTTTCTTGTTTGACGATGTCCGCTATTGATTGCAATAAGTATGGCTTTGGTGAATTCATCGGCCAATCACCTTCAAATTTAAACACTTGATTTAAGCTTGGGGTCACAACGAAGACGCCTGCGTCGTTGCGTAGTATGATTTGTTCCTGATTCAGTTCCTTATCTGTTAAAGAAACCTTAAAATAATCTTTTTCACCTTTCTCATAGCCAACTTCCAACGCATAGGCTTTCACATCCTCACCTTTTGTGATTTCCATATTTCCTTGTAAGATGTAAGAGTCCATATCCTTCATGGTCTGCGCAAATTCATCACTGAAGGATTTTGGTTTCATGGTAAAGATGAGTGCGACTGCTAGTATCGCAATACCGATACCAGCGATGATTTTTGTTTTCATGCTGCATCTGCTCCCTTCCTGCTCATCCTAATTTATGCGTCGCATAGGAATTTCATTCATATTTCCTTTGGCTTTTCATAGAGTAGAAACAGGTGATCAACATGAAAAAATACCAGAAACTAGTTCTGGCCCTTTCTATTTTTATTTGTCTTCAATACGCGTTTTCCGTTTTATTTCATCTGCATACCTTTACCGATATCCTCTCGTATAGTCCCTGGATAGAGAGTTTGTATGCCTTTCTTGCCGGCTTATGTGGCTTTCTTAATATCCTTTTGTTTCGCCGCGAAGATTGATCGTTATATTATCCTCATTTGCATGTGCGATAAATTTAGGTTTTTAAATACTGTTTTATGTTCATAATGTTATCACAAGAAGATCAATTTTTATTCATCTTTTTGTTTTCTCCATATGCTACAAGGTATATCAAAACCTGCTATTACCATTGTTTTATATTTATGTGTTGAAATCAAACTCTTCATGCGATTGTTCGTCTTTTAACGTCTTTCGCATTTGTACATGTGGGACATGTTCATCCATATGGATTTCTCCATCTACCTGATAATTAAGTCTTTCATAAAAACCTAGCATACGACATTGCGCATCCAGCACAAAGGCTTTTGCTTTGTGTTTTTTGCCATACGCTTCACAGCTTTCGACAAGTACCTTGCCAAATCCTTGTTTACGATATGGCTTGCGTAAGGCTATCCGCCCGATACGCATAACATCTTTTTCTATATCCGCATACATCCGTGCACAGCCTGCTAAGACTTTATCTAGATATAAAGTCACATGAATGGCATGATTGTCAATTTCATCAAATTCCATCATGAACCCTTGTTCTTCTACAAATACTTCTTGACGAACGATTTTAGCATCCGCGAAGTTATGCTCATATACTACTTGAATTTCCATGTGTTTTTCCTTTCTTTTTCACTGTTTAGCCTTTTTATTATCTCTTTTATCTCTTTGAATTTTATCTCCTTGATTTTAATATTCCATAATCAAATCAAAAAACAACCATACCACCATCACATATGTAATGCATTATATCGGAAAGACTTGCTAGGATTATTTGATAATCTAGAGAATATGATACCATAGAATGGTTCTATCTTAAACATAAAAGAAGAAAGAAACATATCGAAAACGATAACATATAAACTTTATAAAAAAACTATTGAACAAATTTCATTACCATCACTGATAATACTTATCATTCATTAAGCAATCAAAACCCACAAAGACTTTTTCAATTAGATAGAGGTCATGGCTGGCATACTTGTAGCCATTAAAATTATGCAAAAACAAATGGAAGTTAAGCTAAAACTAAGAATTTTCTATTTATTATCAACGATTTCTCAAGTGATTGATAGATTCTTCTTTTTACTTATGGTTTTATTAATATATATCGTTTTCCATTAAAGTTTTTGATATGAAAGAGGAAACACGATAATCCACAGGAAAGAGAATTTATTATAAATTATATATGTCTTTTTGACTATCTTTTTATATCTTCTTAAATGTCCGCAAAG
>NZ_JAJCPX010000068.1:0-6435 GCF_020563125.1 Longicatena sp. 210702-DFI.1.196
GTTATTTTTCTTTTGAATTGTTTTTACAGCATTATCAATAACACATACCCCCCTTTCTGTAAAATCTTTCTAAGCAATTCAACAGCTTTTGTCATAGCCCACAGGAGTTCCACCTCTGCATTATCCAATGTAGCCGTACCCATTGCGTGCGACGCTTTTAACGCTCAAGCTGTGGCTGTACGGGAGTATCATTATCAGACAGGACAGGTCATGGCGATAAAAGAGGACAAGTCTTTTACAAGAACACAGATAGGTTGTCGCTCGCTTTTGCAGGGGAAAGGTCATGGCGTATCTGTTTCAATGGCTTACTGTCTGTCTAATGTATTGAATTGCTTTATTCAATTGTCAAAGAACACGAAAGAAGAAAATCGTCTTTCCTATATACCGCGTTGGAAAAGAGCAAAAGCGTAACCAATACTCAAAACTTTTTTCTTTTTCTGTACCATATAGGGAAAGAAAATGTCATTCTGCTAAGTTGATGATGAAAAGATTTCTTTTCACACCCTAACTACCCATGCAACACCGTTACTGCCAACTATGGAATGAAAGATTTTCTTTGCTCCATATAGGGAATGGAAACTGCTGATTGTTAAGTTGAGAATGAAAAAAATTTCTTCTTTTCACATAACACTGTCCGCTTAACTCGATTTTCCGACATTTTTCAAAACTTTTCTTCTTTCACTTCATATAGGGAATGGAAACCTCGATTTAATGACCTATTTTCAAAAAAGTTTAGATTTCCTTTTCTCGTACCATATCTGTACGCTAGTTGATGTTTTGTTGCAGATTTTTTAAAGAAATTAAAAAATACCGTCATTCTCTTGTGGAACAACGGTATCTATGCGTTCTTCTATGGTTGATTTTTCTAACTGTAATAAATGTTTATGCTTGTCTTTGAGTTCTGCCTGTTCAATCATATCTTTTAGTATCGTTGTATGATTTTCTTTGTCTAATGCCTGTACCATTTTTATGGTTGGTGCAACCTGTCTTTGTAGCCAATGCAATGCTTTTTGTAAAGTATAAGGCTCTGGCTTTGTGGTTAAGCGTATCGGCTCTCTGTTTTCTCCTACAAACCACGCCCAATCATCATTCATTTTCCATTGACTTTTCGGTTTATCGTCCTCTCTATCTACAAAACGGACATAATGATTGATGATAGAAAAAGCAGTACGTTCAGCGTCCCGATAAGTCAGTAAATCTACAACCGCATAATAGGCTCGTTCATTCTTCATGCGTATTTCAAAACGGTTCTTGATTTCTGTATCTTCAACTTCTGTGCCATTCTTGACATACTGCTCATAATTCTTCTGATAAGCACACATATATAATTCGCTACTTGTTGAACCGAGATATAAGGTTTCGCCTGTATTTTGTGGTGTATCATACCCATTTTTCTCTGTACCACCGTAATCTTTCTGTTTGCGAAAATAGGAGATACATTCTCCAGCCTTATATTTTTCTATTAGTTTTGGAATATCCAAGATACCTGCCTTATCATTGATTGCCAAGTCAAGCCGTTTCAGCTTACCGCCTGCCGTCATACAACCAAGCATAAAGTCATACCATGAGCGTTCCTGTGCCAAGAGATAACTTTCCATTTGCCGACACCCTCTGCCTTTCAGTTCCAACAAAACACCTAAATGCTCTTGCATGGAACACATGATGTTAATGTCGCCTAAAACATATTTACTTTCATATCCGTACTTTCCAAAATCTTCATAAAGCATATAATCGGCTTTTAGTTGTAATACATCACGAATAATCTTTAATGCGTCCGTAGTAGGAAAGCGGACACGAAAGTAATCAATTAGTAAAAATAACGGCTCTCGTGGATTGAAACGCTCAATCTGTTTTTCTATGATTTCCTTTAATTCGTTATTCAATGGCTGTTTGCCTTTTTCAATGCGGTTATAATACTCACGACTGATACCACAGGCAACAGCAATTCTTGTTTGTGTTACTCCGTATTCTTCACGCTTTTGTCTTAATTCTTCTATAAAGTTCTTATCATTCATTCTTCAATTCCTCCAATCAAAAAAGACAACTACCATTTACTGATAATTGTCTATACTTAAATTTCTTCAAAAGAAAAAGACAATCAATTTTTCATTTGAAATCAACTGTCTTTCCTATGTCTTATTCAATTTTATGTGTTAAATGAGTGTCTTTTAGTTAACACCCTGTTAAAAGCGGTTTTGCCTTGTAAATACAGCGTTTTCCGCTTAGTAGTGTCTATTGTCTCTTGTTTTTTGTGCCCCCCTTGTTAGATAACGGGGGCTTACTGTTCGCTCGCAAGCTCGCTCAACTGCCGAAGTGAACCAGCCACTAAAAACGGCGGAAAAATCTAAGAGATTTTCCCACCGTCGTGTCTGGATCACTCCGCCTGTTATGTTTTTTCGCTTTAGCTTTTAACCCCAAGCATATTATACTGTTACAACGCATTTTATTTGATGCCATAATTTGCAGAATTCGGAAAATTAAAACATCCCATTTTTAGCCTTGTTATAACGGTAATAATTTTTTCTATTACTGTTATAACAAGGATTCCAGGGGTTCGGGGATGGAAGATCCCCGTATTATTTCTGCACTATTTATTTCTCTGAAAATGGCATATTATAATGTGCTGATCAACATTATACCTCTAATGCACGAATTAGATTTACCATTTCAATAGCTCCCTGTGCACATTCAGAGCCTTTATTTCCTGCCTTACTGCCAGCTCGTTCTATCGCCTGTTCAATCGTATCTGTCGTAAGAACACCAAACATAACTGGTGTTTCAGTATTTAAACTGATTTGAGCAATTCCTTTTGATACCTCACTACACACATAATCATAATGGCTTGTACTACCTCGAATAACTGCTCCCAAGCAGATAATTGCATCATATTTTTTACTTTTTACCATTTTAGACGCTATCATAGGTATTTCAAATGCTCCCGGAACCCAAGCTACCTCTATGTCCTTTTCATCAACATTTTCTCTTTTCAAATTATCTAATGCACCTGCTAATAGCTTAGAAGTTATAAATTCATTAAACCTTGCTACAACAATACCAATTTTTATATTTTCTGCTACTAAATTTCCTTCAAAAGTGTTCATCTATTTTTCCTCCATATTCAAAATGTGTCCCATTCGGTCTTTCTTTGTCTTTAAATAAAAACTATCATAAGGATTTGCTTTTATTTCAATCGGTACTCTGCTTGAAATTTGCATTCCATAATCTTCTAACTGATAAACTTTATCAGGATTATTTGTAAGTAAATGCAATGATTTTATTCCCAAATCTCTTAAAATCTGTGCTCCAATATAATATTCTCTTAAATCGCCTTGAAATCCTAGTGCAAGGTTGGCGTCAAGTGTGTCCATACCCTTATCCTGTAAATGATAGGCTTTTAGTTTATTGACAAGCCCGATACCTCGTCCCTCTTGTCGCATATAAAGCAATACGCCAGAACCATTTTCTGCAATCATTTTCATTGCTCTATCTAACTGCTGTCCACAATCACAGCGTAAAGAGCCAAAGACATCTCCTGTTAAACACTCTGAGTGGACACGACATAGCACATCATTTCCACTATTTAACTCTCCCATAACCAATGCAACATGATGTTCGCCATTCAATTTATTGATATAACAATGTGCTTTGAAATCCCCGTATTTTGTAGGCATTTCTACAACTGAAACACATTCTACAAGCATGTCATATACTTTTCTGTATTCCTGTAATTCTTTAATTGTGAGGGTTGGTATATGGTGTATTTGGGAAAATTGAATTAAATCAGATGTTCTCATCATTTTCCCGTTTTCATTCATAATTTCGCAACATAAGCCACATTCTTTTAATCCTGCCAACCTCAATAAGTCAATCGTTGCTTCCGTATGTCCGTTTCTTTCTAAAACACCTCCGTTCTTTGCAATCAGAGGAAACATGTGCCCCGGTCTACGGAAATCAAAGGGATTTATATCCTCAACCACACACATACGAGCTGTCAATCCTCTTTCCTCGGCAGAAATACCTGTTGTGGTATCCTTATAATCAATAGAAACTGTAAAAGCAGTTTCATGGTTATCTGTATTATTTTCAACCATAGGGGAAAGCATAAGCCTGTTAGCCAGACTTTCACTCATAGGCATACAGATTAAACCTTTTGCATAAGTCGCCATAAAATTTACATTTTCTGTTGTAGCAAATTGTGCCGAGCAAATTAAATCCCCCTCATTTTCTCTCTCTTTATCGTCCATAACTAAAACAAGTTTTCCCTCTTGTAACGCCTGCAAAGCCTCTTTTATTTTTTTATATTTCATAATTCCTTTATCCTTTCTGCTAAAATCCGTATCGGCATAACAACTCTTTCGACAACTCTGTTTCATTGCTGTTTCCTATGAGTTTCTTCACATATTTCCCTAATATATCATTTTCAAGGTTTACCATATCCCCGACTTGTTTATTCTTGAGAATTGTTTGTTCCAAAGTATGAGGGATAACGGATACTGAAAAATCTGCTTTCGATACTTTTGCAACAGTAAGACTAATACCATCAATAGTAACCGAACCTTTTTCAACAATTAGATTTAAGATTTCTCTTTGCGTATTGATTTGATACCACACCGCATTTTTGTCTCTACGCACAGACGATATTCTGCCTGTCCCGTCAATATGCCCCGTAACAATGTGACCGCCCAATCTGCCATTCATATGCATGGCTCTTTCTAAATTCACAAGGCTTCCATGTTTTAACAGGTTAAGAGCCGTTCTGTTCCATGTTTCATTCATCACATCAACTATAAAAGATTGTCGTGTGAAACAAGTAACTGTAAGGCAGATACCATTGACTGCTATGCTGTCGCCTAAATGTATATCCTCTAATATTTCTGAAGATTTAATGGATAGTTTACAGTTATAAGTATCTTTCTGTATTCTTTCTACTTTACCGATTTCTTCTATTATTCCTGTAAACATGGATAAATCACTTCACTTTCTATGAGATAATCGTTTCCCACTTGAGAAAAAGCATATGGTTTGAGCATAATGGCGTCTTTAGGAAAAACAACACCTTGACCACTTACAGGGCTTTTTCCACTACCCCCAAATATTTTAGGTGCTATATAAGTTTGTACCTCATCAACAATCTGTTGCTCAAGAGCACTCCAATTCAACGCACTTCCACCCTCTAAAAGCAGACTGTCTATCTGCATATTTCCTAAACATTGCATTAAATTCATTAAGTCAATATGATTACCTTTTTTCTTCGTATAAATAATTTCACAACCACATTTTCTGTAAAGAGCAATTTTACTTTCATCAATAGAAGAAGTAGCGATATATGTTTTAATGTCATTCGCTGTTTGGATAATTTTTGATGTAATGGGTGTTCTTAAATCTGTATCACATACGATACGAATAGGATTTTTCCCGTTTTCTAATCGGCATGTCAGTAAAGGGTTATCTTGAATAACGGTATTTACTCCTACCATGATTGCAGTAACCTTATGTCTGAATTGGTGCACTTGTTTTCTCGCTTTTTCGCCACTTATCCATTTTGATTGATTTGTATAAGTTGCTATTTTCCCGTCCATTGTCATTGCATATTTCATAAAAACATACGGAATACGCTTTGTAATATACTTCCTAAATACTTTGATTAACTGTTGACATTCTATTTCTAAAATGCCTACATCAACTTGAATGTTATTTTCCTCAAGTTGCTTTACACCTTTTCCAGACACAATCGGATTACAGTCTAAAGTTCCGACGACTACCCTTGTAATACCACTTTTAATAATTGTTTCTGTGCAAGGTGGTGTCTTACCATAGTGACAGCATGGTTCAAGTGTTACATAAAGCGTTGCTCCTACAGGTGACTCTCTGCAATTTTTTAGTGCATTTCTCTCTGCATGTAATCCACCAAAAACTTCATGGTATCCCTGTCCTATAAGCCGATTATTTTTTACAATTACTGCTCCAACCATAGGATTAGGATTGACATAGCCAGCACCCTTTTTTGCCAGTTCTATTGCTATTTTCATGTATTCTATATCGCTCATTTTTACACCTCCAAAAAAATACATGCCTTGAATAAAATCTATCCAAGACATGCAAAAGAGGATTTATGCGATTAAAGAAAATGCTCTGAAACAATATAAAATCATTCCAGAGCACGCAAAAAAGCATAAACTTACTTTTATCTTCTTTCATCCAGACTATACTGTCGGCTTTGGAATTACACCAAATCATGCCTTTCGGCTCGTGGGCTGTACCACCGGTAGGGAATTACACCCTGCCCTGAAGATAGTTATTCAATTACGGACAATTATAATATTTGATATTATTTCTGTCAATAAAAAGTTTTTCTCTTGCTTATCCAAAATACAATAATTTGCAAGCAGGTAAACACAGGTTATTTCTTAATATCCTTTTGTTTGGGAAACTTCA
>NZ_JAJCPX010000069.1:0-5708 GCF_020563125.1 Longicatena sp. 210702-DFI.1.196
AGTTTGACGTATTTTTATTTGTGAGGCTATTTCTTATTCGTTACAGCCTCTTTTTCATTTTTAACAAAATAAGCTATAATAAAACCAAGGTGGTGATGATATGTATCGCATTATGGTAATTGAAGATAACGATAAAATACGTAATGAGCTTTGTGATTTTTTAAGTAAAAACGGATATGAGGCCTTTGGTCCTGCCGAATTTGATCATTTACTGGAAGATATTCATCAGCAGAAGCCAGATTTACTACTGCTAGATCTAAACCTTCCTGTCGTAGACGGCCATTTTATATGCCGCGAAGTACGTAAGAACAGTGAACTCCCTATCATGATCGTCACAAGTCGTGATTCTGATATGGATGAATTAATCAGCATGAATCTTGGTGCCGATGATTTTGTGACAAAACCATATAACCTGCAAATTCTATTAGCAAGAATTTCCCGTATCTTACAGCGTTCCTATGAGCACGCTTCCAGCAACCAATTGATGATTCATGATATCGTCTTAGATATATCCAAAAGCACCCTCAATTGGAAAGGCAACAGTGTTGATTTAACAAAAAATGAATTACGCATCATGCATTGTCTGTTTCAAAATAAAAATAAGATTGTTTCCCGCAATGAGTTGATGCAGCATATGTGGGATTGTGATCTGTTTGTTGATGATAACACCTTAACGGTCAATATTAACCGCCTGCGTAAGAAATTGGAATATCTGCGATTGGATGATTTGATTCAGACAAAACGTGGTATGGGATACATTATTTATGAAGATTAAAGATTATTTATTTGAGAAACTATATTTCATCTTGTTAGGCTTATTGACCTATGCCATTATCGTGCTATTTCTTTATGGCATAGGAAATAATACGCAGGCCATCATGGTTGTATCTCTATTATATTGGGGCATGCTGCTGGCAATCCTCATCATTGAATATGTACGCCGTGCATCTTTTTATCAACGTTTGTTAGATACCGCACAATCCTTAGATGAAAAATATTTGCTTACTGAAATGATGGAAGAGCCCTTATTCTTAGATGGTAAAATTCTTATGGAAGTATTGCATGAGGTAGATAAATCGATGGCTGATCATGTCAACCTTTATCGCAGTGCACAAGCCGATTATAAAGATTATATTGAGATGTGGGTTCATGAAATTAAAACCCCACTTGCCGCAGCAAAATTGGTGATTTCTAATAATCCATCCGCCATTACCGATAGTTTACATGAAGAAATAGAAAAAGTAGAAAGCTTTGTAGAACAAGCACTTTTCTATGCCCGCAGCACATCAGTAGAAAAGGATTATCTAATTAAAGAATTATCACTACAGGAATGTATATCCAAGATTTTACGCAAGCATTCTAAAATATTTATCTTACAGAAAATCAGCGTAGAATTATCAAATCTTGACCAAATCGTATATAGTGATAATAAATGGCTGGAATTTATTCTCGAACAAATCATTTTAAATGCTATCAAATACATGGATAAAGAAGAAAAAACATTGCACATTTATGCAGAGCGGAAAGAAAATACGATCCACCTGCATATTCAGGATAATGGCATCGGTATTTGTCCAAGTGATATTTCACGCATCTTTGAACGGGGATTTACTGGTAAAAATGGCCGAATAAATGAGAAAGCAACCGGTATGGGGCTATATTTATGTAAGAGTTTATGCGATAAACTATATTTGGGTATACATGCCGCTTCTTCAGAAGGTGAAGGCACTACTATAACATTGGATTTTCCCATTAGTACATTGATGCTGTTAAAGTAATTAATTTTTTATAAATTTTATCTAGAAGCCTTTAATATAAGGCTTTTTATTGTATAATATGTCGGAATATCTATGGTAAAATATACAAATTTCTGCTAGTATGAACATACAGGGAGGGAGAACTATGAACACAAGTGAAAAAAACAGTTATCTGATTATCTATGTTCTGCTTGACTTTGTCCGCTATGTAAAAGAATTGGAAAAAGCTGCTACGACAGAAGAAGAGCAAAAACGTATTCATGAACAGTGCGACCTTTTACAAAATTATTGTGGATTGTATCTGAAGCAGACACTTGGTGAACGTGAAGTTTCTATTTTTCTAAAAGAAATTCAAGATCTGCTAGCCTAGCTGTGGTAAGCAGATAAAAAGCTACAGAACGCTTTGTTTTAAACGGGGCATCTGTAGCATTTTTCTTGAAGGATAACGGTTTGCTTTTATACTATGCATTTCTTTATGATACGATAACTGCGTTTTTTTATATACGTTTCTTATATGTGAGGATACATACGTTTTCGTATCTGCCTCTTTCTTTTATAAGATAATGCATTTACATATCTGTCCACAACAAAGCTCATAAGAGATGTGTGTGGAAGATGATAAAAATGCTAACTTACAGAAATGTAAGTATATTGTAATACACATCCATGGCGTAGCAGACACAGATAACGTAAAATATGAGTGTACCATGGAGGTGATGATATGAAAACATTATGGAATCATCGAATCGAAGGCTGTATTTTATGTATGGCGATACTCTTATTTCTACAGACTCTGCTGCCACCATTTTTACATACCGGCATTTACTGGTGTCTGTTCTTCTTATTTCTTATGACCATACTATTATATCGACTTAATGCCATCCATGAGCATTTGCATAAATAAAGGAGGAGCTTATGAAACCTGTATTAGTTGTAGATAAAATTCAAAAATATTATGGAAATCGCGGTAACATAACAAAAGCAGTTGATAATATCAGCTTTTCTGTTGAACATGGGGAATTTGTTGGTGTGATGGGACCCAGTGGTTCTGGAAAGACGACACTGTTAAACTGTATCTCTACCATCGACACGGTAACCAGTGGTCACATTTTTATCAATGATTCTGATATTACAACATTGAAAAAAGGTGACTTAAGCAAATTTCGTCGTGAAGAATTGGGCTTTATTTTCCAAGACTTTAATCTGTTAGATACTTTAAATGCTTATGAAAATATTGCTTTAGCATTGACCATCCAAAAAGTGAAACCAGATACGATTGATAAACGTATCAAAGAAGTAGCTCATAAATTAAATATTCTTGATGTTTTACAAAAATATCCTTACCAGATGTCCGGCGGTCAAAAACAACGTGTCGCAAGTGCCCGAGCATTAATCACCAATCCAAGCTTGATATTGGCAGATGAACCAACAGGTGCTTTAGATTCCAAATCCAGTCGTATGCTATTAGATACTATGGAACATTTAAATCAAGAATTTAACGCAACCATCATGATGGTAACCCACGATGCGTTCACCGCATCCTATGCTCATCGTATTTTATTTATCAAGGATGGTAAGATTTTTAACGAACTTCATCGCGGCAATGACACGCGCAAAGCATTTTTCTCCCGTATTATGGAAGTTGTCACACTATTGGGAGGTGACATTAGTAATGTACTTTAGACTTGCCCTGCGCAATGTCCGAAAAAGTTATAAAGACTTCCTCATATATTTCTTGACCTTAGCCTTTTCTGTCTGTCTGTTCTATATGTTTAATTCCTTTCAAGAACAACAGGCAGTCATGGAGGTCAGTCAATCACAGATGGAAATGATTAAAATTCTGGTTTATACCATGAAATATCTTTCCATCTTTATTGCTATTGTCTTAGCCTTTCTTATTTTATACGCAAATAACTTTTTGATTCGGCGCAGAAAAAAAGAACTTGGTTTATATATGCTACTTGGAATGCCAAAAAACAAAATATCCCGTGTCTTGGTGTATGAAACATTTATTATCGGTATCTTATCCTTGTTTACCGGCATGCTTATCGACATCTTTCTTTCCCAAATCCTGACAAGCGTCACCGCCAATTTATTTGAGGTTTCTTTAGATTATCATTTTATCTACTCAAATAATGCCACTATATTAACCATTTTCTCCTTTAGTATCATCTTTTTTATTGTCATGTTGTTTAATACCTTCATTTTGAACCGCTATAAACTGATAGACTTAGTAAGAGCAGAACACATCATTGAACACATGCACATTAAAAAGGTTTATTTATCTTTTACGCTATTTATCCTTTCCCTAGCCATACTCGCTTTTACATATCATAAGGCTTTATATGAAAAAAGTCTGATACTTTCCTTCGATCATCTACCAACCATCATCCTCTGTGGCAGCATAGGAACTTTCTTATTTTTCATGTCTTTGGCTGGCTTTCTGATAACAATTATCAAACGATTTCATACTATTTATTTAAAAAACTTAAATATCTTTATTCTGAACCAGATCAATGCCAAAATAAATTCAAACTATATTTCAATGAGCATTGTTTGCATCATGCTGTTAATAAGTATCGGGGCATTATCTACCGGCTGGAACATGAATGCAACCATTAATAAGAGTATACGTAATGTGACCCCTTTTGATTATTCCTTATCTTTACAATATCCATGGGGAAAACATCCTAAACAAATGAACAACGAGCAATTTCAAGCAGTTATTGATAAACTTGGAATAAGCGATGATCCTAATATACAGGAAACAAGAATCACTAGCATGTATATGACAAAACTGCAAAGTGATGTGCATTCCTTCAGTAAATATGTAAGCGATAAAGAACTGCGCAATCTTATAAATACGAATGAATTAAATACTTCTATACTGGTGGTTCCCCTTAGTGACTTTAATTATGTTTTAGAAAAAACCGGGAATTCTAAACTTCATTTGAAATCAAATGAAACTTATCTTTATACGACCATGGCTTTGTTTGATCAAGCTGTTTCTGATATTCTTGCTGCTCATCCTACTATTCAGTTATATAATACCCCACTAACGATAATTAATGATACTTATGAAGCTGTTTCCATGTACACCTCCAGCAATATCGGATATGATACCTTTGTTTTTATCATACAGGATGAGCTTATTCCCTCAGATGCGCTTCCCTATGTAAAAGCTTGGAATGTCGAATTAAAAGACCCTACCAAGGAAACTGCATTTGATCAAATGGTAAATCAAAAATTACATACAAAAAGTGCTAATCACTATCCTTTTCTAGGACGTTCAGCGCAAATAGTTAAAGAAGCCAATAAAGGCATGTCGGTGATATTTACTTATATTGGTTTATATCTTGGCATCGTCTTTATGATTGCTAGTGCCATCATCCTAGCACTTCAACAGTTATCACAGGCAAATGATAATAAAAAACACTATGCGATATTAACCAAGATTGGTACAGATCAGAAAATGTTAAATCGTTCTATCTTTTTACAAATCAGTATATACTTTCTCCTGCCATTATTATTAGCACTCTTACATAGTTTTATCGGTATTCAAGTCGTAAATGAATTAGTTTTATTATTCGGTAAAAGTGATATCCTTATCCCTTCTTTCTATACAGCGTGTATTATCACACTTATCTATGGATCTTATTTTGCCATTACTTATATCGGATATAAAAATATTTTACGTTCATAATGTCATATTTGTTTTATAAACTATGAAATGTATCAATATTCTTGTATTGCTAAAAATAATTTCTTTTTATGATAAAGACCTCTTTTCTCGCACCCTTTACTTGTAATCGTATGAAATACTGAATGGGTATATATGGGATAATAACGATTTAGCGGCTTATGATAAAATGCTGAGTTTAGGGGGTTTTTTTACATACAATCGAGTAGGGTGAAATAAATCACCCTCTCACACCACCGTACGTACGGTTC
>NZ_JAJCPX010000007.1:0-108289 GCF_020563125.1 Longicatena sp. 210702-DFI.1.196
AGTGCCTGATTTTGTCCTTCAACCACGAAGGCTTTGTTCAGGAACGAGTCGCACTGATGTCCATGTCGTATCCGGCGCGGACTGCTTTTTTCTGTTCCTCAATCTTACTGCGGTCCAGATCGGTAATCTTACGCTTTACCGTTTTGATGGCTTTCACCTGATCCACCGACTGAATGTGCATACTCACAATGAGCGAGCTTTCCATATCCAGAAAATCAGCCAGCAGACGGTCATTCAGCTCTGGGGCTAAAATCTGCAAAAAAGAAACAGCCCCGTATTTCTTGCCCATACGGAACTGCTTGCCGGTGCGGAACTCAAAGGAGCTTGGTGCAATAAAATCTTTCGTGGACAGGCCGGAAGGAGCCAGCCAGTCCCATTCAAACTGAAACGGGAGCTGTTCATCCATGTGGAATACCGCATGAAGCTGGGAAAGCCTTTCCTTACCGTCCAATGTTCTGGCGGCTACACCAAGACGCTTGAAGTTATTGAGTATATCGGTCTCAATACGCTCCAGACGGGGCTTGGCGGCTTTGATGCTGTCAGCGTTGATACCAAAGGTCAGGTATTTGGTCTTGATGAGACCGTTGTTGCCTCTGGCCAGCTGATTTTGCAGCATCGTGGTATATTCCTCACGGATACTGTCAAAGGCATCCCCCTGGGGCGGAATGGAAATGGAGTTGGCAAAGGTCTCCTCCGATGCCGCAAGGTTCAAAAAAGACAGCTGGAAGTGAATCGAGCTGTCGAAATAATTGAGGAAATCACACCAGCCCTCAAAGATCGCGGTCTTATCTTCATTTTGGGAGAGCTGATAGTTGATGTCCTGAAACTGAATGGTCTTTGTGTAGTGGCTGTCCGATACGCGGCAGATCCCGTCCGGCCACATTCGTTCATAGGGGATACTGTCCTGTGCCGATTTTCCTTTTTTGTCCGTGCGGTTGGCGCGGGCAATGGCCGCTTCGATCTGCTTCTTATCGGCGCGGGACAGCTTTTTCTTTGTCTTTACCGGATGCACGGTCTTTTCTTCCGGTTTTCCCAGCAGACGGCGCAGCCAGCTTTTCATTGCGGTGAACAATGTCATACACCTCCTTATCGAGCATTTCCTGCCGCTTTAATACGGCATAAAAGTTATTGGTCTGGTAGGGACGCTGCTTGGGACGGATCACAGCTACTTTGAGGATGTTGCCGACGATCTTTTCCAGGGGCTGTCCATGCTTTTCATACATTGCCAGCAGGAAGAAGGGCATCATGACCAGCATCATACACATGGCAGCCATGCTGTTTCCCGCAGGCTCACGGAGCCACAAGAACAGCGGTACACCTACAAGCGCCCCGGCGGTAAAGCAGACCAGCTGCCTTCGTGTCAGATTGAACATGACCTTGGTTTTGACTTTGGTTAAATCTTTGGGTACGGGTACATAAGCCATATTATCCACCTCCTTTATGGGAATGAAATAGAGCTGTCCACTTCATTTCCCCACACATCCCAACCGGGTGTGGATTGACGAGCAAACAGTTCTATGCGCGGGAGATCACCCATCAATGAGACAATGCGTTCTCTGGCTTCCTGCGGTTTTTTTGAATGTTCTTCAATGTGAGAGACAATGACCTGATGAACAGCTGCGTTTATACGCTTGGGATGTCCTTTCGTTGCGAGGATACAAAGTTCCACATTGGAGCGCGTCCAATATCCCATTCCCCAGAACAAGCTATCTGCCTTTCGATTTTGCTTTACCCAAACAAAGCCGACGGTTTTATAGGTAAATCCCCATGCCTTCAGAACTGAGAGACCTTCCAGTAAACATGGAATCGTGACCCATAAAAACAAGGCACAGTCTTTATCCGCCAAGTTGCCTACTGGCAGCGCACAAATATCCTCGATACTCATGGTCGGATAGTGACTTTCTGCACTGCGTCCCAATCCTTTCTTGGAATATACTTTGTAGTTCCATGGCGGGTCTGCGTAAATGATTTGATATTTTTTCATACAGAACCCTCCTTTAGTGCGCCTGAAAGACTGATTTTGCGAGACTGCCGGTTTTGAACAGCGTAAAGCACAGCAGTACGGTGTAGCCCACGCAGCTCCAGATCGCCATGATGATGTCATCTTCCAGAGCGATGTTCTGCACCAGCACAGCATAAATTGCCACGCAGACGATGATGAGAAACGCCTGAAAGCCCAGCGCCAGCAGGGAGCGGAGGTAGTTCTGTCCCATCCCGCCCCATTCCTTGCCCATCATGGCAGCCATCGGAAGCGGCGCAACGGATGTGACAAGGTAGATCTCAATCATACGGCCATAAATGACGATAAAGATACAGATATACAGCGCCCACATGGTAATGCCAATAAAGAGGGACTGGAACCAAAGCCCGAATAGCGGTCCCAGATCCATTTCCATAAGTCTCGGCTCCATATCTGCCAAAACAGAAGAAATGTCAATGGACGCATCCGAACCGATGATCCCTGCTGCCTGCGCTACTACGCTCTGCGCCATATCAAAGACGCCCATCACGATATTCCATGTGTTTGTGACAATGAGGATGGCGGCGGCTGATTTGAACACCCACTTAAAAATCATCCAGGTGTCCACATCATGCAGGTTGTTCTTGTCTGCGATCATCTGGATCAGGTCTACGGTCATCACGATAGCCAGGATCACGCCTGCAATCGGCACCATAATGGAGTTTGACAGGTTCTCAATCATGCTGAAAATACTGCCATTCCATCCCTGTGGGGTCTGGCCTACCTGTACGGATATATCCGCGACTTGTTGGTTTACGCTGTCAAACATCCCCGAAAGGTTGCTCATAATACCGCCCACCAGCATTTCTTTCAGCCAATTTGTCAGGGCTTCAAGTAAGAAATCCATACGGTGTCAACCTCCTTTCCGCCGCCCCCGCAAAACTGCGGGAGCGGCAAGGATTTCATGCAGGGACGCTTAGACAGAGAACAGCCCGGAGAGCAGAGGTACAAGGACCATGCCGACCACGGCTACACCAGCGCCGGCCATGAGCTGCTTCATGCCCTGTGATTTTGCACCAGGGTTGTCGTTGCCGTAACCTTCGAGCAGGTTGATAACGCCCCAGATACCGAGACCGGCACCGAGCGCGATAACGAGGGTCTGAAGAACGGTGATTGCCTGTTCAAAAAATGCCATATAGTTTGTTAGCCGGAATCTGATTAAAAAATAGGTTTGTCATGTTTCATAGGCATACAAAAGCCGGAACAATCTGCCGCCCGGTTTCCGGGGGCATGATTCCGGCTGTCCTCCTTTTTCATTATTTTTTTCTTGGGATTGTCCGCTTTGTACGCCAATGGCCCATTAGAGGGCAGGTGCGGCGAATAGATAAGATCACTCCCTTCAAAAGCGGAACGAAGTTAAGCGCCCTCTGTGTCTACTTCATATACATCGCAGACCTCATTGGGCTTGAGTTTCAGCCTTGCGGACAGGAATGCTTCAATGTCAAAAGCGTTCTTATCATCCGCGTCGGCAGTGTACTGGAAATTGGGGTGCTTGGTAATGTCGTACTTGTCCGAAAGAAAAGGACGCACACCGCGCAGCTGGAGAATACACTTGCCGCCATCCATAACAGCAAGCTCATCCTGGCTCATCAGCTCTTTCCCCAACTTTTGATAGTTGAGAGAGTGGGAAGTTTCACGCCCACGGCTCTCTCCGGTGTTGTAGGTGTCGATGGTTTCCTTGCCCAGCACGGCAGCCAGCTCTTTGAGGGTGGTTGGCTCCTTACCGCCCAGGAAGATGGAAGTATCCATGTTGCCGATGATGGTATCTGCGTTATCCTTATAGATCGCCTTCAGCTGACTCTGTGCCTGCAACACCAGACAGGCGGAAATCTCACGGCTTCGGATGGTGGCAACCAGCTTTTCCAGCTTGGGGATCTGGCCGATGTTGGCGCACTCGTCAATGAGACAGCGCACATGGACCGGGAGCCTGCCGCCATACACATCGTCGGCTTTTTCGCAGAGCAGGTTAAAAAGCTGGGTATAACACATGGAAATAAGGAAGTTGAAGCTGTCGTCAGTATCACTCATGATGAGGAATAGGGCAGTTTTCCTATCTCCCAGAGTGTCTAGCTCCAGCTCATCATAAGCCGTGACCTCACGCAGCTCTGCAATGTCGAACACGGCAAGACGCGCACCACAGGAAATTAGGATCGACTTGGCTGTTTTTCCTGCCGCCAGCTTATATTTCTTATACTGGCGCACCGCAAAGTGGTTTGGCTTCTCGGCTTCCAGTGCATCAAACATCAGGTCTACGGGGTTTTTGAACTCCTCGTCATCCTCACGGACTTCCATGGCGTTGATGAACTCAATGAGGGTGGAGAAGTTTTGTTCCTCCACCGGAGCCTCATAATGGATATAGCCAATAAGCGCGCAGTACAACAAGGTTTCTGCTTTTACCCAGAAATCGTCTCCGGCCTTGCCTTCGCCTTTGGTATTGGCGATCAGCGTTGTTACCAGCTTCAAGATGTCCTTTTCGCTATGGATATAGGCGAAAGGGTTATAGTGCATGGACTTCTTGAAGTTAATGGTATTTAGGACCTTGATTCGGTACGGCTCATAAATGACCTTGCCGTGCTTATCCTTCATAGGCTTTCCGTCTTTCCCCAGCTTGGGTGCGCCCCTTTGGAGCATTTTTCCGCACTCCACCAAAATGGTTCCCTTCGGGTCTGTGACCACATAGGAACTGTGCATCTGCATCAGATTCGGTTTGAGCCAGAAGCGGGTCTTACCGGAACCGGAGCCGCCAATCACCAGCACATTTTTGTTTCTGGCGGTCTTTGGGTCCTTGGGGCGGCTGTTCATTGTCAGGCTCTCCGTTTTCGTCAGAATCACATTGTTCTGGAATACCGGGTCGATGTAGGGTGTAATGTCCTCATGGGTTCCCCACCGGGCGGAACCGTATTCCATGCCGTGCCTGTACTTCTTGGCGTTCTTGCTTTTCAGGTACACAGCCAGCCGCAGGCCGCCGCAGCAGCACAGGCCCACCAGCAGGTCCAGCGGGTGCAGGCTGGGCCAGAAACTTTGCAGCGCCCCAGGCAGGACAGCAAACAGGGAAAGGAATTTCTCTGAAGCATTTGCCCCCTGAGCCAGTCGCCATGCCTCCCCGAAGTTAGTAGCAAACAGCCCCATCAGGAGATAGGGCAGGTTCAGCAAAACGAGCTTTTTGATGTCAAACTGCTTTTTCATCGTTCCAGCTCCTTCCGCTTGTTCCGGTCCACGACGGCGTGTTTTACCAGTTCTTTGAACTGGCTCAGCTTTGCCAGCACGGACGGGCGCTCGGATTTCTCCGCCTTTCTGACCTTTTTCCCGGTGTACTCGGTAAAAGCAGCGGTCAGGGCATCCGCGTCCCGACCCTTGAAAAAGATCAGGTACTTGGGTGGGGAGCTGCTGCGGTCCTTCTTCACCGCATAGTCCACGCCGTATTTCCGGGCGATCTTCTCAAACTCCTTGATGGAGGGGTCGGTGATCTCGATGTTGGAAACCCCTTGGTTTTGACCAATCAGCTGTTTCACCGTCTGCTTGCCCTGGGGCTTCACAGGCGCGTCACGGCTTCTCTGCTTTTGCAGCTTCTTTTCCTTGCGGTGGGCAAGGTACTTGCTGATGGCGGCTTTGAGCAGCCTGCCGGTGAACTTTGTTCCGCTGACAACCAGCGTTAAAGTCCTGTTTTCCACTTCTTCCTGCATTTTCATCGCCTCCTTTCCACAAAATGTGCAGGGGTGGTGCATTTATTTCTAAGGCGGGACCACCAGCCGCCGGAGAAGGTATTTCTTCATCGAACCGCCCTCAACGAATTTGCTCAGAACGGTCATAGAGCAAATCTCCATTTCTGACCTTTGTATGACTGAGAATCTTGATCTGTCCCTTTGCCTGACTGTTCAGAGCTTTTTCATAGCCCTTATCTGACAAAAACAGGCGGGTTCGTTCACCTTTCCAGCCCACCGGGGAGTCATGCGTCAGCACATCAAAAATAATCATGTGCCGGGTGTTCTCAGCAAATCGCTGGAGATCCATGTAGTCATGGCCGTGATAGTTCTGCGCTCCAGCTTTCTGGCGCATTTCTTCCATCAGCTGACCGATTGTTTTGCCTTCTGGCATAAAACTCACTTCCTTTCCCACTCTCATACAACCATCAAAATCATGTCTCTCAGCTGAGCAAAGTAGAGTTTGCCTTGCGGGGTTATCAGCGTATAGGAGCCGATATGCCCGTGATTGCAGTAGTCTTTGACACAAAACAGTCCTTCATTGGCTGGCTTTGCATAGGGCAGTACATTACCGGATGCGGTGCGGTACACAAAACGCTTTTCCAGAAGGAAACGGACAAACCGACGCTCCGGGACAAGCAACTCTTTGGCGGTGGTGCGGAGGTTGGTACTGTGATTGAGGTCGATGAACAAATCATAAAAGGCTGCCTTACTCTCCAGCAGGGCATTTTCCTCTCGTAGCGACGCATTTTCTTCCCGCTCAGCAAGCAGCTCGGAGCAGAGCTTTATCAGAGCTTCCGGAGAAGTGGCTATCTCCCACAACTTCTCTTTTGTGAGATAGGCTCCGTGCTTGCGAATGGCAGGTAGAACTTCATCAAACACCCATTGTTCAAACCGTTCCGCTGACGGCAGTTTACTATGGGCGATCAGACGATATAGATCACCTTCGGGGATAAAGAGCATTTCGACCATTTGTACCGCGGGGCTTCCATCTGCCTTTTTCCCAGTCTGGACCCCTATGGAACATTTCGTTCCACCCCTGGTATGGTCGCGGACGGCCTTGCGTGGATTGGTATATCCCAGCGCTGTTGCCACATCTGTACCGCAAAATAATACTTTGCCATTCTGTTCCAAAGTGCGAATGCTTCCGAACTCTGGACTATTGAAAATTTCAATCTGATTCATGCTGTGCCTCCTTTGGTGTAATACAAAAGCGGCTGATTACCAGCCGCCTGCGTGCATATCGTGATTTACCAGTGAAGTGTAGTGGTTATTCATGGTGGTAGGAGCGTTGAACAGCACTGCAAGCAGGTACTGCTTGATGTTGTGTACCTGGGTGGTGTTCTTTTGCAGACAGTCCATGACAAACTCGATGTGAGAGCTGTCCAGCTTCAAAAAGCGGGAGCGTACAATTTCATGAGGAAAGTCCGCACCAGAGATCCGGGTGGTCTTTCGTTTGGCACAGACCGTTTCTACCAACAGCTCTACGATCTCATTCAGGTCATCCAGGTAGAGAGGATAACGCTGCTTCAGACAATCATACTCGATATTCTCCAAAATCAATTCCCGATAATTTTCTATCTCTGTGACAGACATCGCATCCCTTCCTTTCCGTTCCGGCGGTATTACCGCCGCTGTTTCCCGGAAGGGAATGGAATCGGTATTTGATCCATGAGTATTTTGTTTTTGGGTATTTGATTTCTTAGTATTTAATTGTGTTGGATTTTCCGGTAACGGATTTACCGCTGACGGGTTTACCGTTATCGGGTTTTCCGACAACGGCTTATCCAACATCGGTTCTCCCTCGATGGGACGCTCAAAAATGGTATACTCATTGGCTGCGAATTTACCAGAAGCATCAGTTGTCTGTCTGCGCCGAATGTATCCGGCTGTTTCAAGCTCATTGACAGCAGAGCGGATTGCATCTTTGCTTTCTCGATTGATATAGCTGAGTCCTGACAGCGTATAATCCCAGTCATCAGGCAGAGATAACATTTGCGACAAGAGACCCTTTGCCTTCAAAGAAAGTCGTTTGTCTTTTAGATGAAAATTGTTCATAACCGTGTAATCGCCAGTGCGTTCTACACGAAAAACAGCCATTTACTTCACTCCTTTCATTTCTCAGGTATGAAAAAAGCCGCAATTCATAAAAGAATTGTGGCAGCGGTTAGGGTCTGTCTGTATCTTTTTTCTTGCGTCGGTAGGGGCGTTTTGGCATTGGTGGTTTATCAAACAGATCCCTTTCCTGAGAAAATGGTAAGGTTTGAAAAACACGGTCAATCTCGGTGGATTCCATATCACGCTGTGAGCGGCAATCTTCTTGAATAGCTTCTCGGATTTCTCTTACAGTACACATATTCATTCCTTTCCTTTCGTTGTATCGGTTATGAACGACGGTGTTTTTTAGGCTTGAAGTCGAGGATATGCCCCTCAATAACATGGGCATATCTCTTAATTTTGATTTCTCGACGCTGCTGGCTTTGCAGAGCTGACTGATACCCGTCCTCTGTGAGAAAAAGCCTCATTTCGTCACCAGGTTCTCCATAAGCAGTAGGGCGCAAGACAGTAAACTCAATCATCCAGAAAGTGCTGTCCCAAAATCGCTCCACTGCAAGAATGTTGTGGCCTTTCAGTTCCCTTGCTGC
This sequence comes from Longicatena sp. 210702-DFI.1.196, assembly GCF_020563125.1. Taxonomy (NCBI): domain Bacteria; kingdom Bacillati; phylum Bacillota; class Erysipelotrichia; order Erysipelotrichales; family Erysipelotrichaceae; genus Longicatena; species Longicatena sp. 210702-DFI.1.196. Next base: position 8,367 of record NZ_JAJCPX010000007.1, read on the forward strand.
AATATCTTTCATAGGCTCTCCCTTCATCGTTCCTGATCTCGTTGGCGTTTTTTCTGCCATTGTTCCAGCAGTTTAATAATGGTTTCCTGCATTTTGGCCGGTGTATAGCTTTTGGGGAAATACTTTCGCAAGGTATCGCTGCTCAAGGTCACTTTATCCAGATCACCCTTTTTTTCCTCTGACATGATGGCAAGCATCACATCTTCTGACAATTTCCCTTCCTGGCTGAACTTTTTCATTCGCTGAGCCTGAGAGAGAGAAGGGGTAGCCTGCTCATAGTCCATTGTTTCCACCAGCATTTGCTGTTCGTCCGGTTTCAAAAAAGAGAGTTCATAGGCTGGGTTAAATGCGATTTTCTTTTCATCCACCATATCCAAAAGCTCTGGAATCAGTTCAGTCAAACGAACATATCGCATTACCTGGATACCGCTTCGTTCACCGGCTTCTTTTGCCACCTGGTCTCTGGCGCTCAACTTCTGTTCAACTTGAACAGAAGTCAGGTCTGTTCTTGCTCCTTGATGTTTAATGGCTTCCAGCTTCATTTTGTAGGCAAAAGCCCTTTCACTGGGGAGCAGATTTTCTCGCTGCAAATTGCTGTCAACCATAATAATTGTGGCAGCATCGTCATCCAAGTCGCGCACAATGACAGGCATGGTTTCTTTTCCGGCCAATTCGCTGGCTCTGCGGCGTCTGTGACCGGCTACCAGCTCATAACCGCCATCAGGCAGTGGTCTGGCAATCGCAGGAACCAACACACCATACTTTTTGATGCTGTCTGCGGTTTCTATCATTGCATCATCATCCTTGACCTTGAAGGGGTGATCCTTGAACGGATGCAGTTCAGATAGGGGAATTTCCTGAATTTTTTCCAGTTGCTCGTCTTGCCGACTTTCTTCTGTAGAAAACAGGTCATCTACTGAGGCCAGCTCTATTTTTTTCGCGCTGCTTTTCAAGTTTCAATACCTCCTTCGTCAGATTTTTGTAGCCCTCAGCCACTTTGCCATTAGGATCATGGGCATAAATGCTTTTTCCTTCAGCACTGATTTCTTTAGCCCTGACAGAATGAGGAATTTCTGATGTAAACACCTTGATCTTACTGCCATAGGTTTCGCGCAGAAGAGCGGAGATTTCTTTGGCAAAATTGGTTCGGCTGTCTACCATCGTCAGCAGAATCCCATCAATTTGCAGCTTGGGATTGATTTGTCTGCGAACCTTATTGATAGTTTGCAAAAGCTGCTCCAAACCTTTAGCTGGAAGATACTCTGCCTGGACGGGGATTATAACCCTATTAGCGGCAGCCAGTGCATTGACCGTAAGCATACCCAGGGAGGGCTGGCAATCAATAAGGATATGGGAGTATTGCCCCTTCAGCGTGTCCAGATATTGTCGCAGAATGGTTTCTCGGCTCATAGCGTTTACCAGAGATACCTCCATACCAGATAGCTGGATGTCCGCAGGCATCAGGTCTACGCCCTCAGGGTGGTGCAGGATACCCTCGCCGGGACGAATTGGTTCATCCATCAAAATACGGCCCATAGCGTCTGACAGTGTAAAGGGCAGCTTATCAGGCTGAGGATTGCCCAAGCTGATGGTCAGGCTTCCCTGTGGGTCTCCGTCAATCAGAAGGACTTTCTTCCCGGACTGCGCCAGACCAATTCCAAGATTGGCACAAGTGGTTGTTTTGCCGACACCACCTTTTTGGTTGGCTATGGCAATAATCTGTGTATTCATGATTTCACCTCATTTCTTTCTAAGTTTAGATATGAAAAAAAGTGCCTGCTTTACCTTTCCTGAGAAAGATAAAACAGGCACTTTCACTGGCTCAATACCTCTTGTAATGAACCTCTATGTATGGTAAACTATGTCCACGATACCATGAATATAATTAAGTCTCGACGGGAATTGAACTTTTGGCTAACGCCAAATTTCGCGCCTTTGCAAACAGAGTGCAAACAATAGGGGGCTAAAATCCTTTGTTTTTGCTTGATTTTGCTTGTACAAGGTTTATAGAGAACATGGAGAAAAGCCTTGATATAACTGCATTTTCTTTATCCCTGTTGATAGGGAATATATGCACTGGGTCCATCTCCTAAAGTGGAATTACAAGTTCGATTCTTGTAGAGGGCGCCAGTAAATTAATAACTGTTAACTAAAACAGGCAAAAAGAGGCTTTGTCCAACCGGTACAAATGCCTTTTTTATTTTTCCACATAATATTGTCAATGATAAAAAGCTTTTTTTGATAAAAAAGTCATTGCTATGGCCTTTTACTAGCAAAAGAAAAGACACCGCCAAAATGTCTTTTCTCCCATCATCTGTGCACGTACCGCAGACGATCGTATGGAAGATTCATGTACTGCCAATTAAAAGAGGGATGAAGTAATCTAATTGACGTGTCCACCATTTCCATCCTGTTCCTGCATCATAATCCCAATACTCCACAATCACTGGTATATCCTTTAGTCGTAACACCTCTTCAAGCTCCCGCAAATTGCCTTCTGCTTCCGGCGCCATCGGATAACGCCCGCTACATAATACCATATTAGTATTTTGATATGCTTTTACTTGTTCCCCATGCAAATTACGGAGGATGACTTCCGGTGTGTTTTTCAAAATAAGTTCATCATAATAATATGGAATATAATGCGATATCTTATAAATACCGCTTAGGCAAAGAACTTTACGGATATATTCAGGAATCCGAAGATAAAGATTCATGGCATGCATAGCACCGATATCTATGCCACATACCATGACCTGTTCCATGAAAGTAACAGATCTGATATAAGGAACGAGCTCCTGTTGAAGAAACTGCATCCAGCTTTCATATAACTGCATTTTCTCATGATTGCTTACCTCATTATCATCCCAAACATCATCACAAGTAGCGCAAATATAAAAACGGATCCTGCCACGTTCAAGCTGCTCCAACAGTTCACTCGACAGAGCATAATGAAGGAATTCGTTGACTCCTTCATGCAGAGGCATGAAAACAAGACAAGGTACGCCATTGCTGCCAATTGTCTTAACCGTCACATCGGCATGAAGCATGTTACTATGCAATACAAACATCGTTGCTTCAGCTGTCTTCATAACCATCCCTCCTCTAACTATGCTCATATCTAGGTCAGTTATATTATACACCTTTACAAATCCATATGTAAACGATATCATCGCATTTTACCTAGAGATGTTAGCTTTTGGTGTTGATTTACACATAAACATCTTATCGAACGCTATTTACGGATGCTTCCTAATGTTCAGGATACCGTTTATTTAAAAAAGTTTGGTATGAAAGGTGGCCATACCATCCTTTCCTGTTTTATTCGCCTATGTTTTAAGAGCTTGTCATAAAAAGAAACGCTTTTTTCATATGCCATCACTCGTATGTTATTCTCCTTATTATAAATGTCTATAGGATTTCAGCCTTACAATCATCGATTTTATCCCTGTTCATGTACATCTTTTCATAAAACTGCTAAAATAATGAAGGAAAGGATTCATGTAACTCGTCTTTAGCGAAGACAATAGCATGATATTGGGTGAAGTATGTATAAAGATAATGGAATATCTGAATTAATTTATGAATATTTGCATACCTGTTTGTCATTCAATCGGTATCCATATGGTACGCCATTTCCTTCCATTCATGAGATTGCCATGCGTTTCCATGTAGCAAAAGAAACGGTGCGGAAAATATATAAACGCTTAGTTTGTGAAGGGTTTATTCGTATGGATGAGCGCAAACAGACAATATCCTGTTATCATAAAAAGGAGGACACTTCTTACACATTAGCATATTTTCACAATTGTCGTTATCTTTATGAAGATCTATTGCAAAGTACTTCATTGCTTTTTCTCAATATCATGCAGGAAGCTGCCAAAGCTTTAACGAAGAAAGATCGACAAAAGATTTTAGCCATATTGGATGAAGATCAGCAATATCACTTAGAAAACATTACCCATATTTGTCTTATTTATCTAACCAAACTACACAATGAGCTGATTATCAGTTTCTTTTTGCAGCTCATTCATTTTTTGCGTTTTCCCTATCTGCTGCATCATGATATGATTAACGATTTAGATTTTCTATTTGCAGAAAAGACCAGTATCCTAATTTTAAAGGACAAATTAACCCATTATCCAAACAGCCCTTGGAAAGATACCTATATCAATATGCCTGCACGATATATCCATTATTTCCAAGCATACCTTGATGCGCATCCTATACAACAACAAAAAAGCGCAACGATACCATTTCAATGGTCATTGCAACATCGCCATTCACAGCAATGCTATTCCATTGCGACTGCTCTTTTGGTAAAACTGGATGATGCAGAGTATGTCGCAGGTACTTATCTGCCATCCCATCATGAGCTTGTGCAGTCTTTACAAGTTTCAAACAGCACCATTCGACGCGCCTTAGATCTTTTGGATGGTATGGGTATTATCAAGACCAAGAAAGGGAAAGGCCGGTATGCATATACAGCCTGTAATGACTGTGATATTGCCTATGAGCGCTCCTCCGTGCAAAAGATGTTAAAACTATATCAGCAAAGCCTTAGCTTTCTGGAACTGATCGTTCCTGCTGTGATCACGCAATTGCCAATGCATGCAACTTTTGATTTTACCAATCTGAAGCAGCTTATAGAGAAGCAAGAGGAATATCTGATGGGGTATGCTATTTTACAACAACTTTTAAAGGTAAGTGAACTCGTTGTAGTAAAAGAATGTATGCGCACCCTATATCAGATACAATTATGGGGAAAGCAGCTTTCCCATGTATTACAAATGCAGCAGCACGATAAGACGATTACACAATATGCATGCTCCTTTATGCAAGCAATAGAAAAGCAAGATTATACAACAGCAGCTCAAAGTGCATATGCCCTTTTTCATGCGCAAACTACAGCTACAACAACTTGGCTGCAGGCTCATCTTATAAAATAAGACACTTTTGAAAAAATAGGATAAAATCCTATCAGAAAACCACATTCTTTGAAGAATAAATTGTTATGAATATGATACAATAGGATTAACTGAGAAAGGAAAGATATATTGTGAAGAAGCGATGCTATTCCGGTATATGAGGTATCAAGTAATGGAAAAAGAACTAAGAACATTTTTTTCAGAATATAAGCGTATCAACGCTTCCTATACATTGGCTTTTTCTACCATGTATTTTGATATGGCAACCATCGCGCCAAGTGCTGGTATCCCCTATCGCAATGAGATGATGTCAATTCTGGCAGGGGAAGCTTTTGCCTATCAGATGAATCCTGAGCATCTAAAGAAATTAGAAACCTTAATGAAGATTACCAAGGATGAAAAATTAAAGAAAGAATTGGCCTTGTATTTCAAAGAGTTGGATATCAATCGCAACTTGCCAAAAGATGTGTATATCCGCTTCAAAAAAACCGTTGCGGACAGTGAAGAAGCATGGCAGATAGCAAAAGAACGTGATGACTACAAACACTTTAAGCAGCATCTGATCCAAGTTATCAAAGCACAGAAAGAAGTCATAAGCTATGTTGAAAAAGATTGCAGCGATTATGATTATTTATTAGATCGTTATCAGTCAGGTATGAATCGTGAAAAATATGATGTCTTCTTTGCCCGCATCAAAACAGAACTTTTACCACTCATTCAGCGCATTCAAAAAGAAGGACGCAAGATTGATGACAGTCTTTTATATCAAGATTTTGATCTTTGTGAACAGGAAGCTTTCATGCAAGAATTAAATGCGTATATGCAAGTAGATCCGACGAAATGCTACATGGGAACGACCGAGCATCCTTTTACGGATTTCTTTTCTGCAAATGAAGCACGTATTACAACTCATTATTATAAAGACAATGTCCTATCGGCTATTTTTTCAACCATTCATGAATATGGTCATGCCTTATACAGTCTGCAGGTTGATGAAGCATTTACCGATACCGCCTTTAAAAATGATATCGGATTTGCCATGCATGAATCACAATCACGCTTAATGGAAAACCATATCGGACGTAACAAAGCCTTTTGGGAATACAACTATCCAAAGCTACAAGCCCATTTCCCTAAGCAATTGCAACAGGTATCACTGGATCAATTCATGACCATGATCAATGTTTCAAAACCTTCTTTGATCCGTACGGAAGCAGATGAACTTACCTATCCGATTCATATCCTTATTCGCTATGAGCTTGAAAAAGAAATCTTTGATGGCAAGGTTGATTATGAACATTTAGATACCATGTGGAATGATAAGTATGAAGAGTATCTCGGCATTCGTCCTACGCATGATAAAGATGGCATCTTGCAAGATATGCATTGGGGCGCTGCAGATTTGGGATATTTTGCGACCTATGCATTGGGTAGTGCATATGCCGCCCAATTTTATCACGCCATGCAACAGGATATTGATGTTGAAAACGCCTTACGCAAAGGTGAATTCAAGATTATCAGTGATTGGCTAAAAGAACACGTGCATTGTTATGGAGCAAGCTTAACAGCTGATGAAATTCTGCTCAAAGCAAGTGGAGAACCTTTCAATCCAGAATATTATATAGACTATTTGAAAAATAAGTTTATGAAAGTTTATGGTCTATCGCATGTATAAAAAAGCGTAAAAACACGCTTGAGGATCTTTGAGGTAAATGGAGTCGACATCATGAAAACAATAGAAGAGGCAAAAAACATCTGCCGTACAATATGGCATCTTTATTTAGAACAGCGAGACTATAAAACATTAGCCACCTTTGTTGATCAGGAAATGACACTGATCGGTACAGGGGCGCATGAAATCTGTCATACCAGTGCGGAGTGTTTTCAGAAGCTGTATCAGGAAGAAGAACAATGGGATGGTTCCTTTCTCATCACTCGAGAATGGTATCAAGGATATGCGTGTGATGCGCATACTTTCAATATCATAGGGGAACTGCATACAAAAGAAAATGGAAAAAATCGCATTATTTATGAGGTCACAACACGCTTTACTATGTTGCTTCATTATAAGAATGAGCAATGGAAAGTTTTGCATGTCCATCAATCTGTTGGTGATCATAATCAGATGGATAATGAATTTTTTCCTAAACACATTGTCGATCAAAGCAATCGGATGTTGAAAGAGCGCATTGCGCAAAAGACGAAAGAATTAGAAGAGCGAAATCAGCAGGTTCTTTATTACTCACAATATGATTATTTGACGGATATCTGGAATCGCCAATATTGTGAAAAACAGATTGAACAGACTATGGCGAAACATGCTTACGGCACCATGCTGATGATTGATGTTGATCATTTTAAATGGTTTAATGACAGCTATGGGCATCCTTTCGGTGATAAGGTGTTGAAAACGCTGGCTTATTGCATGAAAACCGTGTTCTCTCAAGGTCTATGCGGACGAATTGGCGGAGATGAGTTTGTTGTCTATGGAACAAATTGTGAAGGTGATATCACTTGTGTAGAAGATAAGATCAATAGCTTTTTTACCTATTGGAAACAAGCACAAAAAGCACTTGATATTGCACAGACAATTACGTTAAGCGTTGGTGTTGCCTATTATCCGATACATGGTACAAACTTTGATAAGGTATGGCAAAATGCGGATAAGGCCATGTATGAAGCTAAGAAACATAGCGATAACACCATTTGTTTTTATGACACAAAGCATTAAAATATGCATATCATCTTATATAGCAACAATAAGGTTTATTCAAGCTTTGCCGAAATATCAAAAAAAGTCCATCAGGACTTTTTTCATTTTATTGGCGCACCCGACAGGTCTCGAACCTGCAACCGTCAGAATCGGAATCTGATACTCTATCCAATTGAGCTACGGGCACATATCAGCTTTCCTATTATAGCACAACAACGCATGCTGTGCCATAAGTAATTTAAAGCTTTTCCTCTCGAATACGTATATTAAAAAGTAAACTCCACATAAAACAATTAAAATTATCCTTTCATAAACCATGTTTGCATTAACACAATGCTTGTGGAAAGAACATCCTTTCCAGCATGTGTATTTCCAGATTATAACTTAAGATCATCGCTTTTTGTGAAAACATACAATAAGGAAGTACAAAAATCGTGCATCCTCTTCACTAACGTGTTTTAGATAAGATTGTGCAATGACATTCATACTTCCTTTTTTAAATTATGATTGCTTACTCAATTGATTTCAAAGATTCGACCATTGGTATTTTTTTCAGCTTTTGATACATTACTAAATTTACCATGATAGCAAACAACATCGTGATTGCCACGGCATAGCCAAAGGATATCGGATAGATATTGCGGCCAAACATAACATTTTCGAGTTCTGCCAGGCTCATGATCAGCGCATGCAGGCCTATACCGACAAAGATTCCCGCGATGGAACCGATAAAGGTCAATACGATATTTTCACGATATACATAAGTAGATACTTCATTATCATAAAAACCTAAGACCTTAATGGTTGCAATCTCTCGCAGACGTTCGGAGATATTAACATTCGTCAGGTTATATAGGACAACAAAGGCAAGCAGTCCGGCTGAGATAATCAATACCACAACAACAAAAGATAAGGAAGAAATGGTATCTTCAAAGCTTGAGGCAATACCGGAATAGAAAGTGAGTGAACTGACGTTATCTTCTTTCATTAAAGTATTACCTAAAGCATTTTCCACTTCACTATTTGTTGTCTTTAATTTCGCAAACACTGTCGTATCACTCGCTGAACGATGATAAATCTTTTTATAATAGGATGGTGTCATATACAAAGCATGACCAACATAGTTTTCACTGATCCCACTGATTTTTACTTTATGTTTTACACCATCTCCATTATCAACAGCAAACGTATCGCCTATTGATAAATGCTTCATCTTGGCAAGCTTTTCCGTAATGATCGCCCCATCATCATGTAAGGTAAGCAGTTCATGGCCTTTTCGTGTCCGCAGCATGATATAATCACGGAACTGTTGGACATCCGATGGCACATAAAGATCAATGCCTTTATCCTCACCACTATCCGCATAAAAGCCATGATAGACAGCCATCGACGATGCCTCTTTAACAGCATCCTGACTTTGGACCTTTTTTAATAGCTTTTCTTTCTGAGAAGCTGTTATATCACTATCAAATTCCATACTCATATCAAAAGCATAGATTTCCTGATATTGCTTTACAGCGATTTCACCGATGGAATCCTGAATGCCGAAACCGGCCAACAGTAAAGCCGTACAGCCACTGATTCCGATTACGGTCATAAAGAAACGTTTTTTATAACGAAAGATATTACGAGCTGTTACTTTATGAATAAAGTTAAAATGTTTCCATATGAATGGAATACGTTCCATAAGAATCTTCTTACCGTTTTTCGGAGCTTTTGGACGCATCAATTGGGAAGGAACTTCGATCAGCTCTTTGTAACAAGCCATAATGGCAGCTGCTACCGTAATCAAGGACGCTAACAGGATCGCTGTGGCTGCTAATGGAATCTGTGCCTGCAATTGCACCGATGGCATATTATACATAATACCCCAAGCATTGTAGATCACGGTAGGGAAAATGATCATTCCAATCACCGCACCAAAAATACCGCCGCATACACTGGCAATCGACGCATAAATAATATACTTCATCGCGATATGCGCTTTGGTATAACCAAGTGCTTTTAAAGTCCCGATTTCCTGACGCTGTTCGTCTACCATACGCGTCATCGTCGTTAAGCAAACAAGTGCTGCTACCAAAAAGAAGAAAAGTGGAAATACCTTTGATATGGCACCCATACGATCTGCAGCACTGCCATAGTCCATATAAGAGTAATGTGAATGGCGATCTAATACATAGGTTTTGGGTTCCTTTAAATCGTTGATATCCTGTTCACTTTGGTCCAGTTTTTCTTTTGCTTTCTTTAATTTATCAGCACCATCTTTTTTCTCTACATTTAACTCACGCTGCCCATTTGCCAACTCTTTTTTTTCATGATTGATTGTCTGTTGCGCAGAAGCAAATTCACGTTCAGCTGTTTTTTTAGCTTCTGCTAACTGTATCTTTCCTTGTTTTAATTGCTGTTCCCCCAAAGCTATCTGCTGTTTGCTCTGCGTCAGTTTCTTTTCACCTTGCGCAAGCTGTGTCTGAGCGCTTTGTTTTTGTGTTTGTAATGGCTGCAACGTCATCTGTAGTTTTTGCATTCCGGCAATGACTTCCTGCTGTTTAACAGACAAGATCTGTTTTTCATCTTCACTAAGATCAGGAGCAGCAAGCTGAGCATCCAAGGCGGCCTTTTGTTGTTTTAATTGTTGCAGCTGTGCTTGCAACTGTGCGATATTTTTATCCAATAAGGCAAGCTGTTGCTGTACCGTCTTTTTTTGTTTTGCGAATTCGGCTTTGCCCTTTTCATACTCCTGACGCGCTTTCTTCAGCTTATTTGCATTTGTGTTAAGCTCTGCTTCTTTTTCCTGAAAGGTGATGGCCGTTGTCTGTTTCTTATGATTTAATTCCTGCTGTCCATCCTGTAATGCTGTTTGCGCATCCACCAATTTTTGTTGCGCTTTGGCTATTTCATTATCATATTTTTGTTTTTGCTTTCGATATTCCTTACGTCCATCCGCAATCTTACGCAATGCTTTGTCGCGTATATCTTGAAAACGATCAGCTACCTTTGTTTCCACAAGTGACGTAACCTCTTTTTTTACCGGTTTCACAATATCAAAATACGCATCATCATAGGAATTCAGCTGTTTTACATTATCTAGTGTTAAATAGATTTCCGTGAAATATTCGCCTTTGAAATTTTCTTCCGGTATGAACGCATAATTATTAATTTCTCCACTGCCAATTGACGAACTGCCCTTTTCATAAGACAAATAATATGGCGTATTCACCTTGCCGACAATCGTATAGGTTGTTCGTTTTAAACGATCACGTAAGACATCCTCTGTTCCGCTTACAAATGTGATTTTATCACCGATATTCATGCCGGATTGACGAATAGCATCCTTTTCAATTACGCATTCATCCTTTTTCTTAGGTAAGCGTCCTTCAATGACTCTGGCTTGATTGATATAGTTTTTGTTTTCCGCAGCGGTGTCAAGAGGCATCGACATAAGCTTAAATACACGCATCTGATTATGGCGCATATTTACCACATCCATACTATAGCTGCCATAAACACCATTTACTCCGTTTACTTTGGTCAATGCCTGCACATCTTCTTTGCTCATGCCAATTGTTGACATAACTTTTATATCCATCAGATTATAGTCATCAAAATACTTATCTGCGCTCCCCTTCATATCAGGTACACTTGCTTTTACTCCAGCAAAAAACGCCACTCCGATTCCCACAATCATAAAGATGGAAATAAAGCGTCCCAGCGATTTTCGCATTTCACGAAAGGTATCTTTTAAAAGCGCTTTTTTCGTCATTAATACTCGATCCTTTCTACCGGCAGCGGATGTTCATTGATCGTCACACTTTCAATTTTTCCGTTGCGCACCTTGATAACTTTATCCCCCATGGCAGTTAATGCCAAATTATGGGTGATAACAATGACACTGACCCCACGTTGGCGGCAGGTGTCCTGCAAAAGTTTTAATATCTGTTTTCCGGTATTATAATCCAAAGCTCCCGTAGGCTCATCGCATAACAAAAGTTTAGGATTTTTAGCAATAGCACGGGCAATGGCTACTCGCTGCTGTTCTCCACCGGACAATTGCGCCGGGAAGTTTTGACTGCGTTCTTTTAAGCCTACCGCCTCAATCGTTTCATCAATATCTAAGGGTTCTTTGCAAATTTGTGTTGCCAATTCCACGTTTTCTTTTACCGTCAGATTTTGTACCAGATTGTAAAACTGAAATACAAAACCAATATCATAACGGCGATAGGTGGTCAGCTGTTTTGCATTATAGGCGCTGATTTCTTTGCCATCCACATAAATCGTTCCACTGCTTACACTATCCATACCACCAAGGATGTTTAAAATCGTACTTTTTCCGGCACCGCTCGCCCCGGCTATGACGACAAATTCACCTTTCTCTATGGAAAAATCCACACCGCTTAATGCTTCAATCTGAACTTCGCCCATCTGATATATTTTTTTTACATTTTGAAATTCAATATATGCGCTCATAAAGCCGCCTCCATCTTCTATCATGTTCTATTATACTAGAATTTTCGTTGAAAAGCAGGGCTTTTCCATGTTTTCAATAGTTTTTACGCTTTTTCTCTTCTGTTTTAAAAAAGCCTACCAAAGCAATTATATCCTAGACACACTTTTTCCTACCATTCCTCATAGAATAAGGAATACTAAAAGAGGAAAAACGGTATGAGCATACCGTTTTAAACATCTGATGTATTGTTTTCACAATTTTTCTTAAATTGTCGAAAAGGTTGGGGCTTACCAAAATAATACCCTTGAATGTAATCAAGTCCCATCGTTTTCACCTTTTCATATTCTTCTTTTGTTTCTACCCCTTCCAACAGTACTTTTATATTCACATCATGACATAAGGTAACAATAAAGCGAATAAACGTCGCATCAAAATTGCTGGTGAGTACATCTTTCATAAACACTTTATCGATCTTAACAATATCGGCCGGTGCTTTTTTTAAGACCCCAAGAGAAGAAAAGCCTGTCCCAAAATCGTCCATGGCAATGCGAATGCCTAAAGCGCGGATCTTATGAAATAATGTTTGTTGCATATCATCATTCTTTACCATATAGCTTTCGGTCATCTCCACAATGATATGCGAAGGATCGATCATTTCTTCTTTTAGTACCTGTTTCATGAAAGCAAAAAATTGCAAATCACTTAATTGTATATAGGATAAATTAATGCTTACACAGAAAGTAGGGAGTATCGTCGTCATTTCTTTACAGTACCGTACTGCTTTTTGAAAGATCCATTTGCCTGCTTCATTGATCAAGCCGCTTTTTTCTAATAAGGGAATAAAAATTAATGGTGGCACATTGCCATAAATATCGCTCTTCCATCTGGCTAAAGCCTCAGCTCCAACGATTTGCTTGGTATTTGCATCGACCTGTGGTTGAAAGTGCAATGCAAAACCGATAAAATCGTGTTCAATACTGTAACGTAATTGTTCTATCAAATCAAGCTCGCGCATTTCATGCAACCGCATGCCTTTTTCATAAAATGTTAAACGATTCCGTCCATTGCGTTTACTGTGATCCAATGCGTAACGTAAATTCTTTGAGATATTCATGACATCTGCGGCATCATCTGGACAACTTAATGCAGCAGCCGAAATCGTAATATGATATTTACGATCATTTAATTCCTGCTGGGTGCGGTAAATATGCTGAATATCCGCAAATACTTCTTTCATCTGTGTTTTGGAAGCAGCTTGAGCGAAAATCACATGGAATTCATCACCATCATGACGATACATCTTTGCCCCTTGCGGCAAGATGGATTGAATCTGCTGAGCTGTTTTCGCTAATACTTCATCGCCGAAACGATGATTGTGAAACTTGTTGATATTAGAAAAATTATCCAGATCCAACAGCATTACACTGAATGGACGAGTATTCTTTTTTGTCAGCATTTGCTCAATCGTATCTTCAAATTCATATTTATTAAATAGACCTGTTAAATGATCGATCTTATTCTTTTTACTGAGGTCAGTTATCATTCCGGCAAATAAGATTGGATTTCCATCTATATCCCGCTCCACATGTCCCCGACATCTGAGCCATACCCACTCCCCACGGCAATTCTTAGCACGGTATTCCACATTATGACAATCACTGCGATTATCTGCAATGGCCAGATTAGCTTCCAAAAAAGCTTGTTGATCCGCTTCATGAATGTGCTTGCCCCATTCCAAAGCCGCATCATGAATTACCTGATGAGGAAGCCCAAACTCTTTTACCATTGCTTGTGAATATAAAAAAGTAGAGGGATCTTCTGCCATATTACATACATAAATATAATCATCGGTACTGGCTACTAAAGCATGCAACAGACGTTTTGTATCATAAGAAAATTGTCTGGCATCTTCATCTTCAAGAGAGTGGTGTGTGATAGAATAACGTGCCTTATCTAAGTGATAACGGCGTTTCCATTGATACATCGCATCATCACATTCCATGATTACTTGTTTAGCCGTGATCTTTTGTGTCGGTTCTACAACCGTAAGACCATAGCAAAAGCTGATGTGAAATGCATCCTGATCGGTTTTACGGGCAAGGTATTCCATTATCTTCTGTAAACGATCATGAATCTCTTGGCGCTGTTTTGCAGGATATATACAAAGAAATTCGTCTCCACTAAATCGTGCAGCATATTCTTCTTGTTGAAGATCTTGTTTTAAACATTGTGCGACCTGTTGGATAACAGCATCACCTGCATCATGACCATATTTCGTATTTATATCGGTTATATCATTAATATCGATCAGGGCAACGCATAAAAGCTGGTTGCGCAGGATTGCTTTTTTCAATTCTTTTTCTAAACACACTTCCCCGGCATGCCGATTCAACAAAGTGCTTAAACGATCCATTTCTTCTGTAAAATGCAAAGATTTACTCTTTTCGTTTTGCATGTCCCAACCTCCTGATACCTCTTTCATTGTAACGCAAATCATAAAAAATAAATAGAGGAAAGTCGGTTTTTCTTAGGTTTCATATTCTCATTATCAGATAAAAACTTGTTTCCGAACACAGCTATGTCGTATAATAAAGAAAAAGGAGCTAGCTTATGAATTTTAAATTAATCCATTGTAATATCAATATCACGAATATTGAAAAAAGTGTTGCTTTTTATGAAGAAGCCTTAGGGCTGCATGTGGCGGCGATTAAAAAAGCAGAAGATGATTCTTTTCAATTAACTTATCTGGAAGATGATACTCACCAATTCCAATTGGAATTAACATGGTTAAAAGAACATCCACAACCTTATGATTTAGGAGAAAACGAAAGTCACATTGCTTTTTCTTGTGATCACTTCCAACAGGCATATGCAAAACATGCCGATATGGGATGTATTTGTTATGAAAATAAAGCGATGGGCATTTATTTTATTGAAGATCCGGATGGCTATTGGTTGGAAATTGTTCCTGCCTAAAACTACTTAAAAACCACTAGGGTGGTTTTTTTGCTTACTTTTATATCTTTCTTAAAAGATAAGCTTAGCCCTTCTTTTAGGTGTATGTAAAGAATGTTATAATAAAGATACAGCAATTATGAACAGGAGGTGTTAGGATGCTTGATTTTCGTATGCAGACATTTCTTACGGTATGTGAAGAAATGAATTATACAAAGGCCGCAGAGCGTTTGCACATTACGCAACCGGCTGTGTCGCAGCATATTCATTATTTGGAACAACATTATGGATGTGCCTTATTTACGTTTACAGGAAAGAAATTAAATTTAACAAATGCCGGAAAACTACTTTTAAATGCCATGCAAACACAACAGCATGATGAAACACGATTAATGATAAAAATGAAACAACCAACAGAGGCTCCTTTAGCCATTGGAGCTACCTTAAGTGTTGCCGAAGGGTTATTGCAAGATGCCTTTGCCAGTTATTTAAAACAACATCCAAACCGCAGCATTACCTTAACGATTGATAACACCAAAACTTTATTAAAAAGCATTGATCAAGGAAAATTAGATGTCGCTTTTGTGGAAGGATATTATGCAAAAGATGCTTATGATGCTATCTGTTATCGCAAAGAGCCGTTTCTTGCGGTCTGTGCCCCATCCTTTCCACATTGGCAAAGCCTTACGACGCTGGAAGATCTTCTAACTTGTCCATTATTATTACGTGAAGAGGGCAGCGGCTCCAGAGCAATCCTAGAACGCTATTTAGCAGAGCAGAATATTGCCATACATGATTTCACTGCCTATACGGAAATCGGCAGTGTTCATCTGATTAAAGAACTTGCTGTGAAAGGCTGTGGCATTACGTTTCTTTATGAAAACACCGCTAAAAGAGAGATTGCCGAAGGCAGTCTGGTCATCCTTCCTTTAAAAGGCATGCCTTTGCATCATGACATTACATTTTTATGGCGTAAACATAGTCAGTTTGCGGATGATTATCGTCGTTTATTGGAAGAATTCCAAAAAGGTGAATGCTTATACACAAAGTAGCAAGTCGCTGCTATAAGCAAATTTCTTGTTTTTTATGATGACCGCGCTATAATATACCATAGTAATAATGAGAGAGGTTTTATGAAAAAACTAACGATTGAAAATTGGAAAGAATTACAACCCTATATCGCGCTAGCTGATTACCGTGAATATAACTCAAACGCTATGACGTTGCTGATGTGGTCTAATCGCTATGAGGCCTATTTTGAAACATACGAAAACTTTGCATTGGTATATACGAAAATGCCGCATCATGAGCCTGTATGGCTTATGCCATATTGTGCCTTGTCTTACCGTAAAGAAGCCTTAGAAATGCTTGCAAAGCGCAGTGAGCAATTGCATATCGCCTTTGAGGTGCATTCAATGACCAAGGAGTTTAAAAATTGGCTCACAAAGGAATATCCTCAAGCGTTTTTAATTTGGGATTGTTATAATGCACGCGATTATGTATATGATCGCATGCAGCAACAAACTTTATCCGGTAAGAAAATGCAGAAACGTCGTAATCACTTTCATGCTTTTGAAAAGCTATATGAAGGAAGGTATTATTATAAACCTTTAACACGCGAAGATATTCCTCATGTTATGGCTTTTTTAAAGCGTTGGAAAGCAACCAAAAAGGAAGAAGAGTATGAAACAATCGACGCTGAAATCATCGGCATTGAGCTCTTGTTTCAATATTGGGAACAATTACCTGTAGAAGGCGGATGTATTTACATAGATAATCAATTAGAAGCCTTTTCGATTACCTCACGATTGGCTGAAGATATGGTACAAATTCATGTGGAAAAAGCAAATCGCGCATATCGTGGTTTATATATCGCTATTTTGAAATGCTATTTAGAAACCCTTCCGGATACCATCCGTTACCTAAACAGAGAAGATGATATGGGACTTCCGGAACTGCGTAAAGCCAAGAGTGACATGCAGCCCGTATATAAGATTCAAAAGTTTGGCAGTTGTTATCAACCCTTAAAGATTCATCAGGCGGATGCCCATTGGAAAGATGCCGTTATGCAATTATGGGAAACAAGCTTTGCGGATGAAACTAAGGCATCCAGCCAATACTATTTTACGCATTTTTATCATGAAGAAAATACCTGGCTGTTAACAAGTCAACAGGAACTGATTTCTATGTTGCAGTTACGTCCGATGGACATTTCTCTGGATGGGAAAAAAGAACGTGTCTA
The DNA here is from genome assembly GCF_020563125.1 of Longicatena sp. 210702-DFI.1.196. Lineage (NCBI taxonomy): Bacteria > Bacillati > Bacillota > Erysipelotrichia > Erysipelotrichales > Erysipelotrichaceae > Longicatena > Longicatena sp. 210702-DFI.1.196. The sequence continues at coordinate 25,649 of NZ_JAJCPX010000007.1, forward strand.
TTTCGTTGTCGGTGTCGCTACGCAAAAAGCATATGAAGGCTGTGGCTATATGAAACAATTGCTGCATAGTGTCTTACAAAAAGAGCCCTATGCATCGGCAAACTTCATTTTGCTGCAGGCATATGATTGGGAAATTTACAAATCAAGCGGCTTTGTGGAAACTTATATGGGCAAACGTTGGAAATTGGATAAGCAGGCATATTTACAAGATGAAGAAAAAGGTAAACTGACTACACAGTTTACAATATCGGCGCTTGTGGACATCTATCAGACTTATACAAAAGACAAAGAGGGCTATCGCATTCGTGATAAGGATTACTTTATTCAACAATTTCTTCCTTATGCTGACTTGTGGCAACAGACATTGTATGTCTATGAAGAAGATCAACAACCATGCGGTTATCTGTTAATCGAAGAGCATGAGCAGGATGTCGAAGTTATAGAATGTGCATATACAACACCAAAAGTGTTTACCAATATGCTATCTCTTTTAGCCCAAACAACAAAAAAAGTTTATCTTCGTACTTCTATTGAAGAAGATGTGAGCGGCAAAGGAAAATTAATGACCGTGATGATGGTAAAGCAGTTGCACAAGCCATCCTTACCGCTAGAGCATCTATATATAAATGAAACCATCTGATAATATCCTATGCGATACGATCAAACCTTAGCAAATGTATAGATGTCGCATTCTCAATAAGCATCAGATTTTCCATATAAATAACTATGCCCGCTGTAAACAGCGGGTCTTTTTAGGATATCTGCCTTTTTAATAGGTTGTTGATATAATCGATAGAAAATTGATATTTCTCATGTGTTTCTTCTACACTGTGTCCTTGCTTGATATAGTTTAACATCAGATAATCCATCGATTCTCCTACTTCAATCATATGATCATCATAATCAAAAAAACGAATCATTCGCTGACCCCAATTACTTACTTGTATTGGCTGATAAAGCTTTACATCATATGCTTTCATCTTTTCTATAAAACCATATAAATCCTCAGTTTCAAAGTATAACTCATGATCATAACAACCCGCTTTGATATCAACAGGTGCAACATCTAAAAACGATGCCCAGCATCTTTTCTCCTGTAAAGAAAAGCCCATATACACTATATTTTCACCAAAGTTCTCCAACATTGTCTGTTCCAATAATTCCTCATACAATCTGCGTGATCGCTGAATATCTTTCACACAGATGAGTCCTCCTGCAAATTTTACCATTTGTAACACTCCTCTCTCTTATTATCAGTATAAACGATTCATAAGACATAGAATTGTAAAAAAAGGACAGCTTGTGTCCTTTCATCTGCCCCCTGTCTAAGCGACAGTAAACTATATTAAAATTTATAAGGCTCTTGATAATAGCTTGTCATCTTTTCCACATAAGCTTTCGGTGTACAGCCACATACTCGAATAAAATCATGAATAAAATGCGACTGGTCATAATATCCACACAGCTGTGCCACCTGAATCAGCGAATGCGCATTTTGTAAGAGATGGATTGCCAGATTCATGCGCTGTATTCTTTGATAGTGCTTCATGCTGCAGCCAATCTGCTCCAGAAAGATACGCTGTACATGCCGTTCACTGTACCCAATCGCATTTCCGACTTCCTTTAAGGACACTTGTGGGTGCATCTTTTTTCGTAACATCGTCACTATATCGCTATCCTTATGCCCACCACTTAACAATATGCAATCAATCTTAGCTAAAAACATTTCCAAGGTCGTACTTTGCAAATAGGCTTCCACCATCTGCTCTTGCAACGCTGGTAAAACCTTCGACAAGGAAATCTTCTCATCCAACAGTTCCTGTAACCCTCGCTGAAATAGCTGATAAGCACCACCTTGATGAAATTCAATAAAAAAACTGAAAAATGCATCGTCTGGTTCTGCCTGTACCTCGACTAGTTTTGTTGTAGGGCCCCAATACTGAGCATCTATCGTATTCTTTTTCACCTTGAATACGATGCATCCGCTGACATCCGGAACTAAGAGCAAGGTTTCTTGGCCGGTATAAGCACTTTCCTGCAAAATAGTGTAATGTGCCACTGCTTTTTTAAGGAAAGGATGCGGTTGCACATAGAGATGAGAAGACGTCTTATGCAGAAAACGCTTTGGTTCAATGATCATCTGCATAGGGCATTCCTCTCCTTCCATATCTTTTCTAAAGCGATATCGTTACATATTCATTTTAAGCACTGCTAATGGAAAATCGCTTACCTTTAGGGATTCTGATTATCGTTTTGCATTGGGAACACATCTTCAGAAGACCTACACCTAATGCATAGTCATTTCCCTTTGAGATTACACAAGGTAACCTTCACTTAACTGATGACATCCCTTGAAAATACCTTAAGAAAAACTTTGCAAGCTGATCTTTTGAAACGATATTTATTTTTTAATATACTGAATAGCGATACAGTCTAAGCCGGTATGGGCACTGATAACAGCACAAATCGTATTGACATGTACTTTAACCAACGGACATTCCTTTTGAATAATATCAGCTATATTTGTAGCTTTATCCAAACAGTCTGAATGGATGACATAAATATCCCCTTCACTGTTCTTCATGATATCACAAATCGCCTGCACTGCTACATGTTGTGCTTTTTTCTCGGTTCTTACTTTCCCATAGACATCAATGGTACCCTTTGTCTTAGGCCCTATCGTTAAGATCGGTTTGATTTTCAAAAGACTGGCCAAAGCAGCTGCAAGTGGCGTTAAACGTCCCCCACGTTTTAGATGTTGTATATCGTTCGGTAAGATCAAAGTGCCACTTTCTTTTACCTTATCTTCCACATATGCCTTGATAGCTTCTGGCTCCATATTCTGCCTGCTGCATGCTAATGCTAATAAAGCATCATGACACTGTAAATCACAAGTTGTGTAGTTTTCAATAATGGTCATAGGTATGGCAAGATCTTCTGCACACATACGCATCGTATTATACGTACCGCTTAACCCTGAGGATAAAGGGACTGCGATAATATGGGTATAGCCATTTCGCTTAATTTCCTGTAGTACATCTTCAATTTCAGAAGTTAATGGCATGCTTGTTTTAGGTGTATGCTGCAGCCTTAAGCGCTCATAGAGTTCCTGTGTTGTCATATCCACACCATCCCGGAAAGCATCCGTGCCGTCTATGACCTCTAAAGGCACCACATATAACCCTAACGCTTTTCCACTTTCCTTTGTTAAAGCACTGCCACTGTCGGTTAATACTGCAATCTTCATCGCGTCCACCTTCTTTTCTAACAGCTTAGCTGTTTAGTTCTTTATTTTGATCTTTCTTACCTCTATGCGCAAGAAAGATTCTTATTTTTCATAGCCATAGGCAAAACGGTCTTTTACCGGTTCTTGCTGAGCCTGTTCTTTTTGGATTGCATAAGTATCAAATACACGTTGTGATGATTCATAAATACCACTGCGTTTATAGATACCACAAGGACTTCCATTCTCCAACAGCCAATATTCCTCTTCATCTTCCATGGTGACAAGCCATAAAGAAAGTTCTTCCCCTTCTTCTTCCACCGTTTCCATAAGCGTGATATCTTTCGCTGTTGCAGGAAGTAAGACATCTTCTGCATAGCCCATCAATCGTTCACGATTTACTGCGTTATTTAACATCGAAAACCCTTCTTTCTTCTTGTCTATTATACTCCTTTCCCATGATAATGAAAAGTGACAGCATCCTTGCAGATAAGCACAATCTAGCAATATGTCTTTGCTGATGATTTATGATGAATAATATGCTTGTTCTATTATTTTCTTATCGACATTTTTTAAATATGACAAGCATCTGTCATATTCATCTGTTACAATAGAATAGAACGGAGGGATCCTATGCACTTACAACGCCTCTTTGAAATCGTATATCTCTTATTATACCGTAAGAAAGTGACAGCCAAAGAGTTGGCAGAACGTTTTGAAGTATCGACACGTACCATTTATCGTGATATTGATACCTTAAGCGCTGCCGGTATTCCCATTTATACCAATAAAGGAAAAGATGGCGGTATCTTTTTAATGGAACACTTCATCTTAAATCGTGCTTTATTAAGCGAAGAAGAACAACAACTCATCCTATCTGCCCTCAAAGGTGTCCAAACCATTACCGATGATTCGACAGATACTTTAGAACGCATGCGTACCTTATTTCATCAACAAGAAACTGATTGGATTGCTATGGATCTTTCTGATTGGTCTAATCGCTCACGTAAAGATTTTGAAACCATACGGGATGCCATTCAAATACGTCATACTATTTCGTTTTCCTATTGTGGCAGTAACGGCAGTCAAAGCAAACGTCAGGCATATCCTCTTCAGCTTTGGTTTAAAGAACATACCTGGTATTTAAAAGCCTATTGTACTACACGAGCGGATTATCGCTTATTTAAGCTCTCGCGTATGCAAGAGGTGCACATGGAAAAAGAAACCTTCTTACCCATGCAGTATCCCGATGAAGAGGATATGACACTTCCAATAGCTACAACGGATATCACCTTGTGGGTGGATAGCTGTATGGCATATCGCCTGTATGATGAATACACTTTTGAGCAGATAGAGAAACTGGAAGATGGGAATTTCCTTGTGCATATTAACTACCCTGAGGATGAATGGGTCTATGGTATGCTGTTATCTTATGGTCCTTATGCAAAAGTACTTTCTCCTTCAACAGTAAAAGAGAAAGTTAAACAGCGGTTACAAGCCATGCAGAAACGATATGAAGAAGATGTAGAAACAATAGCTTTGCATACACAAGAAACAAAAGAAAAGTCCTCTGTTGATGCAGATGGCATTGCTTTTAAAAAGGGAAAGGAAAGATAATATGAATGCCTATGATGTAAAAAAAGAAATGAAAGATGCCTATGGTGTAAAAACCAAGCCAATGCGCATCACACTTTCTAAAGCAAGCTATCTTAAAATAGCAGGGACAGGAAATCCAAATGAAAAGGATGGTGCTTATGCAAAAGCGGTGCGTCTACTATATGGATTGCAATATACAATTAAGATGAGCATGAAAAAACAATGGGAGATTCTCGGTTATTCTCCCTTTGTGGTAGCTCCTTTAGAAGGCTTATGGTGGTTGGAAAATGAGCAAGCCTTGGAAACTGCTCACAAAGATCAGCTGCATTGGTATTCCATCATGCGCTTACCTGCTTTTGTGACAGCGGAAGTCTTAAAAGAAGCTTGCTTACGCTATGAACAAAAACATCCTGATGCAGATACTTCAGGAGTAAGTCTATGGGAATGGGAAGAAGGAGACTGTGTGCAAATACTACACATCGGATCCTATGATGATGAGCCACAATCCATCGCCAAATTGCATGCCTTTGCACAAGAACGCGGCTATCGAGTGATGATTAATGAAGCGAATCTGCGTTTTCACCACGAAATTTATCTGAGTAACCCTAATCGAATCTGTGAAGCAAAGCGTAAAACCATCTTGCGTTTACCCATCATCAAACAGGAGGCAGAAAAATGAAATATATACAACTCACTACAGAAAATATCAACAAAGAGCATATCTGCTGCGCCATTTCAGAAAAGAAAGGCGAACATCGTACTACCGATAAGAAAGCATGGCTTAAGAAGCGAATTGCAGAAGGTTTGGTCTTTTATAAAGCCGATGTTCGAGGTAAGGCATTTATCGAATATCTTGATGGCGAAAAAGCATGGATACCCATACAGGCTGAGCATTGCCTGTTCATCAATTGCTTATGGGTTGCCGGTAAGTACAAAGGAACAGGTATTTCTAACGCATTATTAAATCATTGTATCGAAGATGCCAAACAGCGCAATAAGAAAGGTATTTGTATTTTATCATCACGAAAAAAGATGTCCTTTTTAGCTGATCCAAACTATCTTACCTATAAAGGCTTCCAATGCGTTGATGAGATAACCCCCTTCCAGTTATACTACCTTCCTCTTAACACAAAGGATGCTGCTGCAACACCGAAGTTTCAAGATTCAGCGCGAACTTTGCATTGTGAAGAAGATGGTTTTGTTTTATATTATACTTGCCAATGTCCACATGCCGCACACTATGCCGCCATAGCCAAAGAGATTGTAGAAAAAGCAGGGTGGAGAGCGCATCTTCATCTTATAGAGTCACAAGAAGAAGCCATACAAGTACCTGCACCGGTAACGACCTATGCATTATTTATAAACCATCAGTTTATCACCAATGAAATTCTGTCAGAAAAGAAGTTGACAGCTCTTTTGCAATCCTATGAAAGCTGAAAAAATACATCAAGATGATATTTTTTTGGTAGGAATGCGCACACGCCTTACCTCTTCGCTATCAGAAAATCTTATCATCATCAAAAATTTCTGGAAACAATTTAATGCAAAACTAAAAAGTGTTCATATGCCTATGACACAGCCTTGGATTAAGTATGGGATTACCTTATACGAGCATGGACAGTATTATTATTTTTGCGGTGTAGTATCAAATCAGTGTTATCCGCTTGACTTTGAATTATTGCATATTCCCAGAGGTTCTTTTTTGCAATACACGCATACCGGCAGCATGGATGCTCTTACGCAAACCATAAACACGATTTGGAAACAAGAACTCCCCTTTTCTCCTTACAAAACCACAGATACAAGTATTCGCTATTTGGAAGTTTACAAAGAAGGCTTTTCCTTTCAGTCATCGGATTCCACTATTTTCATATATGTTCCTATACAAGAAGATGAAAATAAAGATTTCTTATATCTTCCTGCCAAGACAATCCTAGCAGGAAGCGGCGCACAAGCTGGAAAAAGTTATGCGCATTCATGGTTTGGCATGGACTTCAACATGAATTTGTACAAGGGTTGTTGTCATGGCTGTGTATATTGTGATTCACGCAGTAAATGCTATCAGGTTGCTGATTTTGATATTGTCAAAGGCAAACAAAATGCTTTGGCGATTCTGGAAATGGAACTGCGAAAAAAACGAAAGAAAGGAACGATTGGCATTGGCGCTATGTCGGATACCTACAATCCTTTTGAAAAAACACAATGTCTAACGAAAGGAGCCTTAGCATTAATCGAACGTTATGGCTATGGGGTCGGTATTGATACGAAAAGCACCTTGATTCTACGTGACATTGACATATTAAAACGTATCGCTAAACAATATCCAAGCATTTTTAAAATCACGATTACCTGTGCACAAGATTCCCTGTCGAAACAAATAGAACCCTTTGCCCCGGTATCTTCTAAACGCTTTGAAACCGTAAAAGCATTACGGGAAGCTGGCTTATTTACCGGTATCCTCTTAATGCCTATCCTGCCTTTTATTAATGATACCGAAGAAAATATTCTCACCATTGTTCAAAAAGCACATGAAGCTCATGCCAATTTTATATTTGTATATGGCGGCTTCGGTTTGTCTTTACGTGACAATCAAAGGGATTATTATTATCACTGGCTAGATCAGCACTATCCCGGATTGCGTTTTACGTATGAAGAACATTATCATAAATGCTATTCCTGTAATTCTCCACACTCTCGACGTTTGTATAAACTATTTGTGAAAGAGTGTCGCAAGTATGGCATCTTATATCGTATGAGTGATATTATACGTGCTTATAAATCAGCGATTCCAAATGAACAACTACAACTAACATTATAAAGGAATGCCATATACCTATTTTTGAGGTAAAAGGCATTCCTTTCTTTTTCCTTAGATACTTAAAAAATAACTATGTACCTCCTAATGTTCTACTAAGGTACTCCTAACATTTATGAATTCATGTACTTTTAAATGCAAAAAATGATTACTTTGCATTCATTTTTTCTGATAGATACATTTACCTTCTTTCCATGTTTCTAATACTTGTATCGTATCTAACTTCGTCTTATCTATCTGATAAGGGTTTTTATCCAGAAGAATAAAATCTGCTTGTTTTCCCTCTTTAAAGCTTCCCTTTTTATCTTCTTCAAAATATTGATGTGCCACATGAATCGTCAAGCCACGCAAAGCATCTTCCACGGATAAGGCTTCTGTATTTCCTATCTGATGTCCACTCTTTGTTTTTCTATTCACTGCACACCATAATGTTTTTAACATATTTGGCGGAATGACCGGGCTGTCATTATGGAAGGTATAGGGCAACTGCAATTTCTTGGCTGTATGTGCCGGTGAAATCTTATCCGCTCTTTGTTTCCCAAAATTTTCAATATGAATATCGCCCCAATACCAAGTGTGTGCAACAAAGAAAGATGGAATCATATCTAATGCCGGCATTCTTTCCAGTTCTTCCTTACGGACCAGTTGGGCATGAATCATGACCGGACGATGCGTCGTTGCCTCAGGATGTTGTTTCATGACCTTTTCAAATTGTGTAATGTATTGTCTTGCGGCAGCATCACCATTGCAATGTACAAGCAATTGACGTTTCTTTCTAACACTTTTTTCAATACGCTGATACATCTGCGCATCTGTCATCGCCGGATACCCGCGATCCTCACTTCCACAATATGGTTCCAACATCCATGCCGTCTTACCTTGTGGTGAACCATCAGCAAACGTTTTGTAACCACCTAATCTCAAATGATTCTGGTACCGCACATAAGTCGGGTATTGGGTAAACAAATCTTTTTCTTCACTTACATCTGCATAAGCAACTACATCGAGATATAGGGTATTTGACTTAGCGGCAGACAATAATAACTGAAATAAAGATGATTGCGTAAATCCCTCCTGCACTGTGGTAATCCCGTTACTGGCATAAATTGCCTGTGCTTCTTTCATCAGCTCTAACAGCGTTTCCATGGATGGCATAGGTACTTGATTTTGAAAAGACACAAAAGCCCTTTCTTCCATATAACCATTCATACTGCCATCAGCTTCTCTGCCATATCTTCCTCCCTCTGGATCTTTCATTGCATTGTGTAAACCACATGCCTGCAAAGCAGCGCTATTGGCAACTCCCATATGTGAAGAAGCATGAGAAATGTAAATCGGTTGCTCCATGCTAATTTCATCAAGCACATGTCGGTCAGGATGTCTTTTTTCTTTCATGAAATTATGATCATAATTCGCACCAATCAGCCAGTCCTGCTTCCCTAATTTTCTATCTTTCGCAAACTTCTTCATTTTTATAATAATATCATCAAATGATCTTGCATCACTTAAATCACAAAGGCGAAGCGCATTGGCTACTCCTGTAAAATGGGAATGTGCATCAAGAAAGGCCGGCAGCATTGTTTTCCCACACAAGTCATGAATTTCTGCCTCAGGGAAGCGTTTTATCAAATCAGAGCGATTTCCTAATCCCACAATACGCTCATTTTCAAAGCAAATTGCTTCTACTTGTTTTTGCACATCTTCCATTGTCAAGATAGTTCCATTTACATAGATATGTTTCATCTTATCCCTACTTTCTACCTTTATTATAGCTTACGATCATGTGAAAAATACGGTTTATCAAAAGATAGGCATCTTAAGACATATGACTGCTTTATGTATGAGAATATATACGATGCTATTTTATGCCATCGTAAAATAGCAATATGCATTTCTTTAGACTATGTAAATCCGATATTCTGTTTTCATAGCTAGCTTTAGGCAGCTTTGAAGGGTGCTCTTTTCTTAAAATCTATAAGTTCTTCTTCGCATCTTTTTTACGTTCTACTTTGATGCAATCAAACTCTTATCATAGAAAAAAACCGTCTAAACAGACGGTTCATCACGTAATAAACGATTGATATGTACATTTCCTCATCAGTGATAAGTTTCTGGTATTGATCATAGAGAAAACTTTTTACCTTATTCGCCACTTCAACTTCTTTTTGATAACGATTTTTTGATGTTAAATAGAAACTATCGCCATTATCCTCTAACATCTTATCCGTGAAGAATCGTTCAACAAAGAAACGGATATGTGTAATAAAGCGTAAATAATGTATACTATCTTTATGAAACTCTTTATTCAATGAATAACGAACAAGATTTATGATTTCTCCTATTAATTTCGCATAACGAGCACTGTCATACTCCGGGTTATTAGAAGATTGAGCATTTACCAAATGAAACGCAATATTCACTGCTTCATCATCCGGAAGTAGAATATGTAATGCTTTATTAACCAATTTTAAACAATGAACACCGGCAGCATATTCTTCAGGATAAAAATTTTGTATTTCCCAAATTAAACGATTGGTTGTTACCATGTTTTGTTTCAAACGTTCTATCGCAAAGTTCAAATGATCTGCTAAAACAAAATACAAATTATCATTAAACTCTGTATGTAAATCTGCTTTAGCCAAAGAAATAACCTGATGGGTCACTTCCAATACTTCAGGAGAAATGGCATCTAAAAGATCCATAATCTGTTTTGATTTATCACTCACAACAGGTATATAAAATTGATAGGTAGAGTCATTCACATCGATATTCTCGCCAGATTTTTTACCATAACCTATCCCTTTTCCTAATATGATAAAATCGGATTTTTGTTCGTCCTCGACCAAAACAACACTGGAATTTAAAACTTTTTTGATCTTAGCCATTCTCTTTCCTCCTTCATCTATCATTCAAAATCTAAACTATTATGGTGAATAACCTTTTGATACCAATAGAAAGAATCCTTCCGATATCTATCATACGTTCCATTGCCGTAATCGTCAACATCCACATAGATAAAACCATAACGTTTTGACATTTGTTTTGTGGATTCACTGATTAAATCAATGCATGCCCAGGATGTATAGCCCATCAATTCTACACCATCTTCTAAAATCGCATCCAACATACATTTAAAATGTTTTCGATAATAATCAATGCGATATTCGTCATGTACCTTTCCATCTATCAGCTCATCTTTAGCTCCTAGACCGTTTTCCACGATAAACAAAGGTTTACGATAGCGATCATACAGTTCTACAAGTGAAATACGAAGTCCGATAGGATCAATCTGCCAACCCCATTCACTAGAAGGAAGATATGGATTCTTCAATCCCATAACCGTATTCCCAGCGGTTTTCTCAATACCTGTTTCATCCTCAGCAACACAACTTGACATATAATAACTAAAAGATACAAAATCAACTGGATATTTTTTCATGATTTCATCATCTCCTGCTTCTTTATGGATATGAATATCATGATTTTTATAATAGCTTAATAAGTAGGATGGATATTCTCCAAATACCTGTGTATCGGAATAAGCATAAATATTACGCATCATTTGTTGTGATTTTAAAATATCTTCAGGTTTGCAAGTCATAGGATAATACGATAATTTCGTAATCATGCAGCCAACTTTTGCCCCCGGTATAATTTCATGACAGATCTTTGTTGCCAAAGCGCTTGCTACAAATTGATGATGCATTGCTTGATAACATACTTCTTCAAAATTTTTATTTGGAAAGCGATCCTTAATTAATCCACCGGTTGTATAAGGATGACGAATAATACTGTCAACTTCATTAAATGTCAGCCAATATTTTACTTTATTTTTATATCGCTCGCAAATTGTACGAACATAGTTCTCAAAGAAACCGATCACTTCTCGAGAATACCATCCATCATAAGATAAGGTTAGATTTAAAGGAGGTTCATAGTGAGACATGGTTACAAGCGGTTCAATGTTATATTTTTTTAATTCATCAAATACATCATCATAGAACTGCAATCCTTCTTCATTTGGCGTTTCATCATCACCATTTGGAAAAATTCTGCTCCATGCAATGGACATACGAAATACTTTAAATCCCATTTCTGCAAACAGCTTAATATCTTCTTTATAATGATGATAAAAATCGTTTCCATGGCGTTTTGGATAATTTACCATATCTTCAGGATGTGCTAATGCTTCTTCAATATCTTTTGATGTAATTTCATTTTGTTTCTCATAATTTTTCACATCAACATCAAACTTTGCTCGTGCACAATCTGAAACGCTCCATCCTTTTCCCCCTTCATTCCAACCGCCTTCCATCTGATTCGCAGCTGTTGCGCCTCCCCATAAAAATCCTTCTGGAAATGTTCTCATGTTATTTCTTCCTTTCTGTCATCATCATGATCCCACTTGGATCCATTTGTCCTTTTCCTTTTACAAATATATCATAAGCAGCAGTGTTTGTTACAATGATTGGTGTTGTTACATCATAACCTTCACTTTTAATTTTCTCTACATCAAATTTTAACAAGAGATCCCCTTGCTTTACATGATCACCGGCTTTTACACATGCTTCATAATATTTCCCATTTAATTCAACGGTATTTAAACCAACATGAAACAATAATTCCGTTCCATTCGTTGTTTCCATACCAATAGCATGTTTTGTATCAAATACCATTTTTATGGTCCCTTCACATGGAGCATACAATTCACCGATTTCAGGAATCATAGCAATTCCATCACCCAACGCTTTTTTAGAAAACATCTCATCATTAACACTTTCTAAGGCAATCACATTTCCTTTTAAAGGTGCCTGTATTGTGTTGATTTCATCATTATTTTCGGGTGTTTCACTATTTGCTTCCTCTTTCCAAAGAAAGAAAGTTATAACGAAAGATAAGATAAAGGCCATAACAAATCCAATCACACCATATATGAAATTCATGCCATTCTTTGGATCGATAAACATCGTGATATTCGCAAGTCCAGGTCCTGCAATAACAAAACTTTTTAATAATACAAATCCACAGAAACCTCCGGTGATAAAGCCACTGACAATCACACTGATTAACACTTTTTTATTTAATAATGTTACACCATATAATGCAGGCTCAGTAATTCCCATTAAAGCAGAGATGCCGGCTGATGCAGCAACAGACTTTTTCTGCTGATCTTTCGCCTTGATTGCTACCGCAAAGCAAGCTCCTGATTCAGAAATATTGTGAGCTAAAGAAGCTGGAAGATACATCATTTCATAACCTAAATTACCATAAGTCGATACGGCATATGGTACCATAGCTTTATGCATACCGGTTGCAATCATAAATGGTAAGATACCTGATAATAAAGCAATGCCTAAGAATCCTAACTTATCATATAAGAACAGAATTGCAGATGTTAGATATTCTCCCAATGTATATCCTAATGGTCCTAATACCAAGAATGCCAAGGGAATCGTAATTGCTAAAGCTACCATAGGAACAAAGAATACTCTAATTGCTTTAGGTGAAATTTTGTTTAAACCTTTTTCTAACACACCTAAGCATAATACAGTAAGTATTGCCGGAAACACCTGAGAGTTATAAGCAACATTCTTTACCGTAATACCAAAGATTTTAAATCCTTCTGCAAGTAAAGCGACATTATTAGGCAGTAATAAAACGCCGACGGCAGCCAAAGCAACAAGTTTGTTTGTATTCATTTTGGTTGCTGTGGTTACAGCGACCATTAAAGGTAAAAAGTAGAACGTCGCATCTGAAATAGAAGATAAGATTACATAAAACCCATCACTTGCCGATACAATTCCTAATGTAGATAACAGGATCAAGATAGATTTTAATACACCAGCTCCAGCAATAGCTGGTACAAGCGGCTGGAAGATGCCAACAATAAAACTTAACAGGGTATTGCCAAAACTTTGTTTTTCCGTTTTTATCGATTGCTGTTCTTGCGGTTTACATAATTTCATCAATTCGTTATACACTTCAATAACGGCATTCCCTATAACGATTTGTACTTGAACGTTTAGAATAACGCCAATCACACCGGGAACCTTTTTCAGATTTGCTTCATCAACTAAGGTTTGATCTGCTACTGTAAAACGAAGGCGTGTGGAACAATGTTCCAAATTTACAACATTTTTTTCACCTCCGATATAGGTTAAAATATCGGCTGCACTTTTTTTATAATCCATTTTTTTCTCCTTCCCATGTACGATGCAATTTTTGGCCAAAAAATAAAGGCAGGATCTACAATACATCCAGACAAACATATTTGCCTTCTGGATATTGTAAGATCCTGCCTGCATTACCAGTTACATGTCTTATTACGCATATAAATATAGCATGCTGAAAGCGCTTTGACAAGAGGTTTTTGAATTTTTTTATTTATTCACTTTATTTATAATATCAATTTGATTGTTAAATCGATTAAATTACTTTAAGATATGCTTTTAATCTTATTGCAAAGAATGCTTCCATTTCGCATCTGTATTTTCTTAAGTAAGCGAATTTTGTTAATGTATATACAACTTCTTGCGGCTAGTATGAATGCTAATTTTATATGAAACGTAAACATAAGTCTTTCCTTGATTTCTATAAAGCACAAATAGAAAAAACAGGCATTTTTATAAACACCTGTCAACATTTTAATCTTCTAATACCTGAATACATATTCCTATCGTTCCCGGACCCGTGTGCACACCAAGGGCCGGAGATACTTGATCACTGACAAATACATCCATATGAGGTAGCTTCGGAAGCAAATCTTGCTTAATTTCCTCACATAATGCAGCAGCATCACCATGCATAATGGAGACATTATATTTCTTATGATTACCGGCAAATTGCAAAGCCAATTCTTTGGTCTTGGATATGGATTGCTTTCTTCCTCTTACCTTTGCTACCGTATAATACACACCATCTTCATTACATGATATAATTGGCTTTAAATGTAAGGCATTCCCAAATAATGAGGCAACCAGGCCGATTCTACCACCTTTTTGCAGATATTCTAAAGTTTCCACAACAAAGAACACCTTACAATTCATTACTTCTTTTTCTAATTTCTCACAAATTGCTTGATAACTCATGCCGGCTTCTAAATAACGAGCCGCTTGAATGGCATGAAATCCTGATCCGATGGAAATATTTTTTGTATCCAACACAAAGAACTCCAATCCTTCATAATTTTTTGCCAATAAATTGATCATATTATTCGTGCCACTTAAGCCACTGGATATCGTAACAGCAATGACCTTTTCATAACCATCTGCTTTTATACGATCAAGTATCTTCTGAATATGTTCTCCAGAAGGTAATGATGTCTTAGGGATTTCCTTTTCTAAACCACGGTATACTTCTTCAGCGGTAATATCTACACCATCCATATATTCACGATCTTTATATAATACCTTTAAAGGAATAACATACATTCCATATTTATCTACGAATTCCTGCGGTACATTACAACAGCTATCCACCAGAATAGCAATCTTTTCTTTATTCATGAACTTTGAACCTCCATTTATATTTCAAATTGAAATACGATTGTTACATACATAGTATAGTATAATTCTTATAATTAGTCAATCTAGTTTCTATAACTAAATGAATTGTCCATATGAAGTAAATGTACCTTTCTTTTTTCTTGTTTCTTCTTCATGATCCATAACTGCTATCATCCGCACACAAAAAAAGCTGTCATCTTTAAGACAACAGCTCATTTCTTATCAAAATTATTTATTCAATGCTTCTGATACAGCTACAGCTACAGCTACGGAAGCACCAACCATAGGGTTGTTACCCATACCGATCAGACCCATCATTTCTACGTGAGCAGGAACACTTGAAGAACCAGCAAACTGAGCATCAGAATGCATACGTCCCATTGTATCTGTCATACCGTAAGAAGCAGGACCTGCAGCCATGTTATCTGGATGCAATGTACGACCTGTACCACCACCAGATGCTACAGAGAAGTATTTTTTACCCTGTTCGATACATTCTTTCTTATATGTACCTGCAACTGGATGCTGGAAACGTGTTGGGTTAGTAGAGTTACCAGTGATAGAAACGTCTACACCTTCGTGATGCATAACAGCAACACCTTCACGTACATCATCTACACCATAGCAGTTAACAGCAGCTCTTTCTCCATTAGAGTAAGCTTTTCTGTAAACTTCTTTTAATTCACCTGTGAAGTAGTCAAATTCAGTTTCAACGTGTGTAAATCCATTGATACGAGAAATGATCTTCGCAGCATCTTTTCCTAAACCATTCAGGATAACGCGCAGTGGTTCTTTACGAGCCTTGTTAGCGTTACGAGCGATACCGATTGCACCTTCAGCAGCAGCGAAACTTTCGTGTCCTGCCAAGAATGCGAAACATTTTGTGTTGTCATCCAACAACATAGCAGCCAAGTTACCATGTCCCAGACCAACCTTACGATCGTCTGCAACAGATCCAGGAATACAGAATGCCTGTAACCCTTCACCTAATGATTTCGCTACTTCATAAGCTGTTTTATCACCTTTTTTGATAGCGATTGCTGCACCGGCAATATATGCCCAGCATGCATTTTCAAAACAAATTGGCTGAATGCCTTTTACGATGTTGTATACATCAACACCTAAATCATCACACAGTGTTTTTGCTTCTTCGATGGAAGAAATACCATATGAGTTTAATACTTCATTGATTTTATCAATACGTCTTTCGTATCCTTCAAATAATGCCATGATTTTTCCTCCTATTCGTGTCTTGGGTCGATGTACTTAACAGCATCTGCATAACGACCATAAGTTTTCTTTGCATTGTTCAGAGCTTCTTCAGGGTTAGTGCCCTTTTTAACAGCGTCCATGAATACACCCATGTTTACGTATTCATAACCGATGATTTCATCATTTTCATCAAGACCCATCTTTAAGATATAGCCTTCAGCTAAGTCTAAGTAACGAGGTCCTTTTAATTTTGTTGAGTAAACCGTACCAACCTGAGAACGTGTACCTTTACCTAAGTCTTCCAAACCAGCTCCAACTGGAAGTCCGTTTTCAGAGAATGCAGACTGTGTACGTCCATAAACGATCTGCAGGAACAGTTCACGCATAGCTGTGTTGATAGCATCACAAACTAAGTCTGTATTTAATGCTTCAAGCAGTGTTTTACCAACGATAGCCTCACTAGCCATAGCTGCGGAGTGAGTCATACCGGAACATCCTAATGTTTCAATCAGTGCCTCTTCGATGATACCTTCTTTAACGTTCAGTGTCAGTTTGCAGGCACCCTGCTGTGGAGCACACCATCCAATACCATGTGTCAAACCTGAAATATCTTTGATTTCTCTGGAGTTTACCCATTTTCCTTCTTCAGGAATAGGTGCACAACCATGGCTTGCACCACACTTAACAGTGCACATGTTTTCAACTTCTTTTGAATAAATCATGTCATTTCTCCTTTCTCGCATAATCCATGAAAGATTTACCATAGTGCTACTTTAACGCTTGTGTAGCTGTCTTGACAATGTCATTTTCCTCTATTTAAAATAACATCATCGAGGACGTTTTCCCTACGAAATTTCTATTTGACAATATCTTCACAAGAAATGTCGTCCTACTTCATTATTTTAATTCTTTTCCTATTTTATGTCAACATAATTAGGCCTTTTTATCCTTACAGAAAGGGTGTAAAAAAGCGTTCCAAAAGGAACGCTTCCCTAAATTATAGCTCATGAACCTGCCTGCTTTGATACCATGCAATCGTTGCCCTTAGCGTGTCCTTCATACTTCTTGGTTGATAATCCAACTGTGTGGTAGCATGTTCATGTGAAAAGCGCACATTTGATGCTAAAGTATAAAGAGAATATGGAGTATATAATGGGCGCTGATGGCGCAATTTTGCATATCCTGAAATTATAGGGGCAAAGGCTTTTGCCACCCACATAGGTAACATAAACAGTGCATCTTTTCCACATAAAGAGGCGGTTATATCTAGAATATCGGATATCTTATAATATTGATTAGATAAAATATAACAATCTCCTTTTTCTCCATGTTCTAAAGCCGCAATACATCCTTTCGCGACATCTCTGACATCAACAAAGTCGTAACCACCAGAAACACCAGCCAGCAATTTTCCTTCCAGATAATCGCTTATCATCTGCACTAAATAATTGTTCTTGGTTCCATATGGCCCTAAGATACCGGAAGGATGAACAATAACGGCATCCAAACCATTGGCAACCTCATCCATGACCAGTTGAGATGCAAGTGCTTTTGTTTTGGCATATCCACCTTTTACAAGGGACGCATCAAAGTGATGCACCTCAGTAATTATTTGCGGATACGTTTTTTCGGGTATAGCATGTACAGAGCTGGTGTATAAGAAACGCTTTATATGATATTGCTTTGCGAATTGCAGCATCGTTTTTGTGCCTAAGACATTCACATCATAAAGTTTAGTGGATACTTTTCTTTGAATATCAACAATCCCTGCGGCATGCAATAGATACACTTCTTTATCTTGTAAGTTCGCAAAAAAGGGAAGCAAACTATCCGATTCTAAGACATCTCCTTTATAATAATGTACATGACTATCATCAGTTGCATGATCCTGCGGCATGATAAGCGCACGTATTTCATAAGATGTTTCATGAAGTTCCTGCAGGATGGCTTTTCCCAAATGTCCGTTTGCTCCTGTTAGTAAGATTGTTTTTTTCATAAACTCACACTTCTTTCCATCATTTTCTGCGCCAACCTTTACGGTATGTGAAAAACGAAATGAAGTTGTGAATATGCAAATCTCTCTCTTATATTATAACGCTATGAAAAGCACTGTACTACTCTTTTACAATGCTTTTACAAATCCTACATTTTCTCATGCGATATTGCATCAGAAAATCATATTTCAAATGTTTCAGATGAAAAATTACTATAAAACCGACCACTTTCTGCCGTAAAACGAAGCACACAATAATCAGGATCACTTACACCTTGCGGATAATACATCGTATCGTTTTCTTGCCAGATCATTTCTTTCGAAACGGCATCTTCCAACACTTCCATTTTTCCTATCAGCATGACACCGCGAAAAAAACGTTTATCACAAAAATAAATACACGCTTTATCATTCTTTCGATACTGCTCTACACGCATCGAAGATGTATTGGTTGTAAAATAGAACACTTTGATACCTTCTCTTTTACGTGGCGGCAACATCGCCTTCGTGTTAGGAAATCCTTTCTCATCAACTGAACTGATGAAAGATACACTTTGTTTATCAATTAGGTTCCCGATCGTTTTTACTTTATCGCGCATACATAACGCCTCCTCATATATCTACACTTTACCTGAAAGTCATTTGTTAAGCAATCGTTTTATTGCTTTTCATAAAATCAATCTTCTTTCATGAGGAAGATTCGCATAAATCTATTTTACATCAAAAGAGGAAGATGCAGTTCTTCGTTCATATACCAGATCAACGATACCGTTATAGCTTTGTGTATGCAACAAAGTTAATTTTCTTTCAATATCCGTGTTATGAAACAATCGTATGCCTGTACCTAGAAGAGTAGGAATAACATTGATATGATATCGATCAATGCTGTCGGCTTGCATGATTTGATTCACAATGGATGCACCACCACAAATCCAGATATCTTTTCCCAGTTGTGTTTTTAAATGTCTTATCAATGCCACAGGATCTTCCATAGTGAACCTTATCTTTTCAGTAGACGCTTCAGTTTGATGTGTAATGATATAACTGGTAAGAGTAGGATATATCCATTGTTTTGGTGATATTTCAGTACGTAGCTGATGATACGTATTTGCCCCCATAATGACAGTATCTACACCTTGGATAAAGGTTTCATATGTAATCATATCATTTTGATTGGCATCCTCCCCTGCTAACCAAAAAACTTTGCCATTTTTATCAGCGATGAATCCATCTAAACTCATAGCGATAAAAAGAATTGTTTTACGCATAACATAACCGCCTTTCATTGTCTTTTCTAGTATGGCAAATTATAGGCTGTTTATAAGGTGATGGATGATAATGTAAACAACATATTAAGGAAGCTGTTCTTCTTTTGGATTTCCATAAGCAAACATTAAAGGCTTGATAAGTCACATTATTTTAAGCTTTTTCATCAAAGCTATCGGTTCCCTTACAATTTAAAAAAACGATATCTTACATATCCATTACGGAATCAACATATCGTTAACCTTATATATGGTGGAGGTGGCGAGAGTTGAACTCGCGTCCAGAAACAGCCCCACGTACAGACATCTACAGTTTAGTCCATTACCAATATTCAACAGGTAACAATGGACAGCTCCTATTGAAGGTGTTCAATTTATTTTCGTGATCAATCCCTTGAACTAGAATTGAACCTTATCCTTCGTGAATGAGATGCTCATCTAGTATGCCAAAGGACAACATACTAGCGGCAGCTGCGAACCTATGTCGGTTATTAAGCAGCAAAAGCCATTCTCTGGTTTGCACCAAAGATGTTAGCTAATTTAGTTTTTCCGTTTAAATTTAATTGGTTATTACGTAACCACTCGACTGCCGTCTGTACCAAGCGTATCCCTGTCGAAACCAGTACACCCCCGGTTTTAGGTAGTTGTAGTTTACCACAAAATACCGCAAACTACAACTGTCCTAATATTGGTTTTTTAAAGCTTTTTCAATTTCACGTTTCGCATCTTTTTCTTTCTGAACATTTCGCTTATCATGCAAATCTTTACCTTTTGCTAAGACAATTTCCATTTTAGCTTTTCCCTTTTCCAAATATAATGAGATAGGAATCACCGTATAGCCCTTTAACTTCACCTTTTGTTGCAGCTTTATAATTTCACTCTTATGCAGCAACAGCTTACGGATACGCGTTTCATCGTGATTAAAACGATTGCCGAATTCATATTCCGGGATATGCATTTCTTTGATAAAAGCCTCATTGTTCGTAAAACTGATATATGCATCTTTGATCTGGGCATGCCCCTTACGAATCGCTTTAATTTCCGTACCCTGTAACACCAAACCGGCCTCAAAACGATCTTCCAGAAAATATTCGTGGGATGCTTTCCGATTAAATACGATTACTTTTCTACCAGCTGTCATAGCTTCACCTCTTTAGTTTATGTCAAGGAACAAAAGATATGCCTTTAACGGCCCCTTTTTCCCCTCTTTTTTGTTAACAATGCAAAATCAACTTCACGTTTAAACCGATTTGCATCAATACATCTAACCTGGACTTTTTGTCCCATGCGATACACATTTGCCGTATGCTCACCAATTAGACTGTGACTCACTTCATCATAATGATAATAATCATCTTCCATGGATGAGATATGCACCAAGCCTTCTACCGTATTATCCAGCTCAACAAACATTCCAAACTTAGTAATACCACTGATGACTCCTGCAAAACGCTGTCCGATATAGTTTTCCATATACTCAGCCTTTTTCATATCATCTACGGTTCGTTCGGCATCCACAGCATTACGCTCACGCTCACTTGCCTGAATGGCTGCCTGTTCACACCATTGTTCATCCTGTTTCATTTTATCTACATCTTCAGATGATGTAAAGATATATTTTCGCAGCATGCGATGTACGATCAAATCCGGATAGCGGCGAATCGGTGATGTAAAATGCAAATACTCCTTTAAGCCCAGTCCGAAATGTCCCAAACAACGATTATCATAGCGCGCTTTCTGCATGCTTCTTAACATGAAACTGGATAACACGAAATAATTATCCTGTCCTCTGGCTTCATCTAATAAAGCCTGTAGCTGTTTTGGATGTACGTCTTGGATACCTCCCTTAAACGTATATCCCAATGTTTTCGCAATACGTGCAAACTCCCGCATTTTCTTAGGTTCAGGAGCTTCGTGAATACGATACATCGATGGCGTTTCCAGCCATTTCATATGCGTGGCTACAGTTTCATTTGCCGCTATCATAAAATCTTCAATGATGCGCTCTGCTTCTCCACGCTCACGTAAGACGATATCTTTTGGTTTCCCTTTTTCATCAACCAGAATTTTAGCCTCTCTGCTATCAAAATCAATGGCGCCAAGTCCTTCTCTGCGTCTGCGAATGATTCCAGCCAAAACCTTCATATCTAAGCACATCTTTAACAAATGAGGATAAGCTTTTTGTGTTTTAGCATCACCGGATAATATCTTATTCACATTCGTATAGGTCATTCGCTCATTGCTATTGATCACACTAGGAAAGATACGATAATTCATTACATTGCCTGTACGATCTATTTCCATCATACAAGTTATGGTTAAGCGATCCACATGGGGATTTAAGGAACAAATGCCATTGCATAACGCGTGAGGCAACATCGGTACGACGCGATCTACCACATATACTGAAGTCCCCCGATGATAAGCCTCTTTATCAAGCGCCGTATTTTCTTGTACATAATAGGAAACATCCGCAATATGCACATAAAGACGATAGCCTTTTTCTATCTTCTCAATACTGATGGCATCATCTAAATCTCTGGCATCTTCCCCATCTATAGTAATTGTCAACAGCTTACGCAAATCCTCACGATTCTTCAATTCATTTACGTCCACTTCTTCTTTTATGCCAGCTACTTCTGCTTTCACTTTTTCATTGAATTCAGGAACGATATCTTTTTCAAGTAAGATACTTAAAATATCAATCCCCGGATCATATTTATAACCGATTTCCTTTTCAATATGACATTTTAAAACCGTTCCATAACTATCAATATGAAGCAGAACTTTAGAATCATTCACCAATTTAAAATCATCATAATTCGTAATTTTGATTTTACGATTGTTTAAATAAGAATCAGGTAAGAAATACTTTGATCCTTCTTTGATTTTTACTACCCCCACGATATGCGTGACGCTATGTGAAATGACTTCGACCACTTCACCCTCTACACTTTTATCATTATTGGTCCATGTTCTGGCATATACAACATCTCGATCCATACCGAAACCCAATCGTTCTCTGGCTATATAGTAACTGTCATCCGCTGTTTCCACAAAGCCAAAGCCTTTCGGATTTATACGCAGCGTACCACTCACATACCCTAGTTTTTCACTAAGGAAATAGCGATGTCGCTCATCTCTGGCAATAATACGTGCAGCTTCCAAATCGTTTAATAATTTCATCAATTCTGTGAAGGCAACACTATCTTCCATTTGGATCATCCTGGATAATTGTTTCACATCCATACCACGATAATCGTTTTGTTTGATCAGGGCGAGTAGTTCTTCTTTTTTGCTCATTATTTGCCCTCCTTTTCATTATGAACTTATAGTTATAGTATACCATTCCACGCTTATTTCATAAATATGATAGCGCATTTTATCTAGATCTTAACAATTTGCGGAACTTCATAAAAAAAGACCTTGCACGGTCTTAGTCTAAAATACGGATAATTATAACAAGAGCGAAAAAGATAATTCCTGTTACCATAGTAACATTAGATATGATTTTTTCAGATCCTCTTTCTTTGACATTGGCAAACAGATTCAATCCATCACTTCCACCAAATGCACTTCCAAGACCATCTGACTTTCCGCTTTGTAATAAGGAGAGTATTATCAAAATGACCGATGCAATCATTAATAGTATTTCTAAAATGCCCATGATAGTCCTCCTTCCTATTTCTCGATACCTTACTAGTATAGCAAACAATGCTAATAATTACAATATTGTTTCGAAAATATTTAAGATACATGCAAGCAAGGGCAGATTGTTTCATGAGAAATGCTCACATACGTGATATCACACATTTCTTGTTTGAACGTAATGAACTACCAGATACTACAATAAGATAACATCTAAGAACGCTTTAAAGGAAAGGAACACTGTTTAAGAATTCATGATATCCTTTCGCAGTGTTCCATTAAGTACTTATTTAATGTTTGTAAATATTATAGAAGGCAGATTTCCCAGGAAATACTGCTACATCACCCAACTCTTCTTCAATACGAAGCAATTGATTATATTTGGCAATACGATCAGTTCTTGACATAGAACCAGTCTTAATCTGACCGGCATTGAATGCCACTGCAATATCGGCAATCGTCGTATCTTCAGTTTCACCGCTTCGATGGGATACAACTGCCGTATACCCATGTTTCTTAGCCAGCTCCATAGCATCAAAGGTTTCCGTCAATGTGCCAATCTGGTTTACCTTGATCAAAATGGAATTAGCGATATCTTTATCAATACCTTCCTGTAAGATTGCCGGATTTGTTACATATAAATCATCACCAACCAACTGGATTTTCTTGCCTAAATGCTCCGTCAGTTTCTTCCAGCCATCCCAATCACGTTCGCCTAAGCCATCTTCAATCGAAATAATCGGATATTTTTCTACCAGTTCATCATACCAGGCAATCATCTCATCGGTTGTTTTAGAACCCTGACCTGATTTTTTCAAATCATACATTTTCGTTTCCGTGTTGTAGAATTCACTAGCCGCAACATCCATAGCAATGCAAATATCTTCTCCGGCCTTATAACCAGCAGCTTTGATTGCCTCCATAATAGCTTTCAATGGCGCTTCGTTATCTTCCAGATTCGGTGCGAAACCACCTTCATCACCAACAGCTGTTACTTGGCCTTTTTCCTTTAATACTTTTTTCAAGGCATGGAAAGTTTCAGCACCCATTTGAATTGCCTCTTTCATACTTTTAGCACCAACCGGCATAATCATAAACTCCTGGAAATCTACCGAAGAATCCGCATGACTTCCTCCATTTAAGACATTCATCATTGGCACTGGCAATGTTTTCGCATGAATACCGCCTAAGTAACGATATAATGGCAATCCATAAAAGTTAGCCGCAGCATGGGCAACCGCTAAGGAAATACCTAGGATGGCATTTGCACCATATTTAGACTTATCCTTTGTACCATCAGCTTCAATCAAAGCTTTATCAATTGCCGCCTGATCAGTAACATCCAAACCAATCACCACATCTGCCAAGATTTCATTCACATTGTTTACGGCAGTCATGACACCTTTGCCATTAAAGCGATTCTTATCACCATCGCGTAACTCTAAGGCTTCACGCTCTCCGGTGCTGGCACCACTTGGTACAATGGCACGGCCAAATGCTCCACTGACCGTTTCCACCTCAACTTCTATGGTAGGATTTCCTCGAGAATCGAGAACTTCTCTTGCGTGTACATCAACAATAACAGACATAATTTTGTCCTCCTTTATTATCTATTCTCAGTATAACACCAGGAACTGTACAAAGAAAGAAGTTTGCTCAATCTAACTAAATTTCACATATTTCTATAACAATTCCTGTAAATCATCTACGATATGCGTAGGATGAATACCTAATCGATCAATATCCTCTCTTTGATGAACGCCGGTTGTCACAAAAATGGTTTCAACCTGATTGCGTACACCTAACAGAATATCTGTTTCCAGATTATCACCGATGAGTATCACATCCTCTTTCTTTTTATGTAAAAAGTCTAAAGCTTCTTCCAAAATCGTATCATGAGGCTTACCAATTTTGGGACTTTTTTGTTGTGTTGCATATTCAAACATAGCCACAACAGAACCATTTCCAATGGAAAAACCATCCGGCTGTGCCAGTATGCGATCATCATTTGTCCCAATCAGCTTGGCGCCATTTAAAAGCAGCTTTAAAGCTTTGGAATATTTTTCATAAGTTCCGGAAGTATCTAAGCCGACAAAAACAAAATCAGCGTTTGTATCATCAATGGTAAACCCTTCATCCTCCAGAGCTTCTCGTAAACCATCCTGTCCGATATAATATGCTCTTCTGCCTTCATAATGCTTACGGGCATAGATAGCTGCAGCCATAGCACTAGTGAAAAAATGTTCTTCCTTGATACCGCAATATCCCATGCGTTCCATATGTTCTACATTTTGGCGTTTTGTGCGTTTGGCATTATTCGTTAAAAAGTAAAATTCTTCCTTGCGTTTGATTAATTCATGAACGAAGTGCATAGCACCTTCGATCAATAAAGTTCCCCGATACATTGTTCCATCGAGATCAATTAAATACGTTTTCTTCATCTTATCCCTGCTTTCTTACCCATAATAGTAAAGCATATCCTACTGGGAAAGCAAGCGTTATCTGTTTCTGCTGCGTGTTTTTCGTTTTCCTGGATTGATTAGAATCATACCTGCAAGAATCAGTCCTACCGGCCAGTAGTGTTCTGCTATGTAAGAAAGGTAACCATATAATTGCTGTTGATTGATGCTTGGCTCAATCAGCAGAAGGATGCCACTGATACCCAGAATGATTCCAATGCGTTCCCTCATATTATCACTTCCTGCTTACAGTATAGAAAGACATTACTGCTAATTTTGTCAGATTGCGGAAGAAAACCATTTTTTTATGTTTTTATCAAATTTATCAACAGGTTACCATCTTTAAACCGTATCATATACTACCCATATATTGTGATTCACTTATTATAAACGGCTGACATCTTATGTTTTGCTTTGCATGTTTATCCGCTTTGTTATACAACAAAGCCATTTTCATCCAAATAAAAAAAGCCTCAAAACCAGATTGGTTTCAAGACTATTTACATCTGTTTTACAGCTCTACTTTTTCTAAGTCACCATAACTGATTTCAGTTGGCGTTTCACGTCCAAATAAAATCAATAAGACGATAGCTGTTTGGGAATCCTCGTGTAACTCTTCCACCGTTCCTTCGGAATTCGCAAAAGCACCACTTAAGATACGAACACGATCTCCTACAGCAAAGTCAATCTGTACTTTACGCTCACTCATGCCAAGACGTCGCAGAATTGCTTCCATTTCATCTTCGGCAACAGGGAAAGGCTTAGCTCCACCACCACTGGATCCGATAAATCCGGTAACTCCCGGTGTGTTACGTACAATATACCATGCCTCATCTGTCATGATCATTTCTACGAATAAATAGCCGCTGAAAGGATTTTTGGTCTTTTCAACTTCTTTGCCATTTTTATATTCGATCTCTTTTTCCTCTGCTACAACGATGCGAAACAGAAAATCCTGCAAGCCCATGGTTTCAACACGACGCTCCAGATTTTCCTTAACACGGTTTTCATGTCCGGCATATGTATTTACCACATACCATTGTTTTTTCTGTTCTTCTGCCATGTCTTGCCTCCTACATTCCAATTAATTTCAAAAAGCCGGATGATGCAACCTGACATAGGAAGAAAAACAATCCTAAAACAGCTGTAAATGCGATGACCGTCGCACTGTCTTTTGCCAAATCTTTGCCCTTCGGCCAGCGAATTCGTTTCATTTCGGTTAAAATACCATTAATACTGAACCACTTCATAAGAAACCTCCTTATTTTGTTTCTTTATGTATCGTATGCTTGCCACACTTCTTACAAAACTTTTTCAATTCAATACGCTCATTATGCGTTTTCTTGTTTTTTGTAGTTGTATAGTTTCGAGAAAGACATTCGGTGCAGGTGAGAATTACTTTATCGCTCATGAAAAAAACACCTCTTTCTTTGCTTATTAACTTTATCATAAAGTCTTGTCTTAGTCAATTCCATCTTTTTGCTTACGCAGTTTTCGCACCATATAATCTATGGTATTACGCGATAAATGCATCTTTTCCGCAATTTCTTTATAAGTATATCCCTGCATACGCATAGCAAGGATTTGATATTCCCTCTCTTTAAGAATAACTTTTGATTCGCTTAACAGCTGTCGCAATTGTTCATTCTGCAGTTCTTTTTTGGCATGTGGAAATGCTTCATTTCCTTCCCTGAGATAATGACCACTTTCATCACAGACTTCAAATCCATATAACATAGTAAATTCATCTATATGACTCTGATAGCGCGCTTGCTTTTTCACATAATCAAGAATTACATGCTTCACAATTTTCATGTAATAAGTAGCAAAGGAGCTTTGTTTATCCATCTGATAGGAGTCAATTGCTTCTGCAAGTTTAATCATGCACAATTGATATAACTCTTCACGATTTCGCTGATTCATCCCAGTGCTATGCTGATGAATCATTCGCCAAACTTTTACGCTATAGTTCTGTATGAAAAGATGCAATGTGACATCTTCCATTTGCCGATACATATAAAGAAGCTCATAATCATTTTTACGATTGGTGTTTTCCATAATACCCTCCTCGTGAGAGCATGGAAAAGGATTACGTTATTTATCATATACGATATACAATAGGACATACTTCTTCCTGCATGCTATTGAAGTAAGTATTTATAAAGGATGTCTTTGGTTGTAGATTTCATACAACAAAATGCCGCAGGCAACACTGGCATTCAAACTGGTTACAACCCCTTCCATAGGAAGTCGTACACAATAATCACAGTTTTTCTTTACCAAAGAACTGATGCCAAAGCCTTCACTACCCACAACTATTACGAGTGGTACATCGTATTGCCCTTCGCGATAATCGCGAGAATTTTCGAAATCAGTACCAACAATCCAAAACCCCTGTTTCTTTAAATATTTAATGGATTGTGCCAGGTTTGTCACCATGGCGACCTTTACCGTATCAATGGCTCCGGTACTGACTTTTGCCACCGTCGGGGTTAAGCCAACATTGCGATGTTTACCAATAATGACACCATCCACCCCAACACAATCACAGGTACGTAAGATTGCTCCCAAATTATGGGGATCTTCCAAACCATCCAACATCACGAACAAAGGCATTTTACCTTTGGGTATGCTTTCTAACAATTCCAATAATTCATATGTCTTATAGTCATCAATTTTTGCAGCGATTCCCTGATGATTTCCCTGTAACATACCATCCATTTTTTTACGCGGTAAAATCTTACATGTGATCTTATGCTCCTTGATAAGCTTTTCTAAAGCTGTATCTCGCATACCTTCTGCCATTAGGATCTCATAGATTTTTTTATCCTCCTGCAGCAACTGTTTTACTACATTTTTACCATATACATATTGTGTCATTTTACATCTCCTAATGCAACAATGCGTTGCCATAGCTGTAAAAGCCGTTCTTCTTTTTTCATCAGATACAGCCAGCCAAAAACAGCTTCTAAGCCGGTAGCTTTGCGATAAGTGATAACATCCGCATTTTTTGCCTTACTTTTAGGATTGGTATTTCTGCCACGTAAGACAATAGCCCATTCTTCTTCTGTAAAAAAGCCCTCGGTTTCTAATTGATTCAAAAATCCTGCCTGTGCTTTGGCACTGACCCATGCCTCACTGAATTTTTGTAAGTCTTTGGATTTCTGATAACCTTTCGATAATAGCAGCTCTCTTACATACAGTGACATCACAGCATCTCCCATGTAAGCCAAGGAAGTGCCATTATACTCCTGTATTTCCATTACAGAATACCCTTTTCGATAAGGCGCGCACGATAGTCATCGGCCGTAGCAAAATCTTTTTCCTTCACTGCAGCTTTCCACTTGTGATGCAATTCTTTATCCTCATCGGATAAGATCAAGCGGTTATTTTCAATTCCTAACACATCCAACATCGTTTCCACTGTTTTGACAATTCTTTGCAAGAAAGTCAAATCAACTTCCCGCTGGCGAATCGTCTGATTTAAGACTTTCACTGTCTCAAACAAAGCTGCAAAGGCATTTGGCGTATTCATATCATCCTGCATTGCATCCATGAATGGGGTAAGCAAAGTATCTTCTGCTTCATCTGTAATCTCCACATCCGCAAGAGCTAGCTTTACATACGCCTGTTTTAAAGAAGTCTGTACCTTTTGCAATTCCTTCTTCGCTGTCTCAATGGCCTCTTCGTTAATATTCAGAGGGCTGCGATAGTGTGCCGATAAGAATACCCAGCGTAATACATTGCCGCCAATCTTTTCAATCATGTCTTTAGCCCAAATGACATTTCCTAGTGACTTACTCATTTTTTCACCGTCGATATTCACCATTCCATTGTGAATCCAATAGTTCGCAATCGGTGTTTCATAAGCCGCTCTTGATTGTGCAATCTCATTTTCATGATGCGGGAATTTCAGATCCATACCACCGCCGTGAATATCAATCGTATGCTCTCCATGAAATTCCTTATTGATCATGACAACACACTCTGTATGCCAGCCAGGTCTTCCAACGGACCATGGGGAATTCCATTGAATGCCCTCATCCGTACGTTTCCACAAGGTGAAATCCAAAGGATTTTCTTTCTTGCTGTTTTCATCGATACGCGCTCCCACCATCAAATCATCGATTTGTTGATTTGACAGCTTCCCATAGCTTTCCACACTGTTGACACGAAAATACACATCTCCATCAATTTCATAGGCATGACCTTTTTTCACTAACAGTTCAATAAAGGCAATAATGGCATCCATCGTTTCTGTAACCCTTGGCGCTGCATCTGGCATCATGGCATGCAATGCCAGACGATCATCGTTATAGGCTTTGATAAATTTTTCCGTAATCTCTTTTTCACTAACTCCACATTCTTTTGCGACTTTGATGATTTTATCATCTACGTCGGTATAATTTGACACCATTTTCACCTTATATCCTAATGCCTGAAACGTTCTTTTCAGTGTGTCAAAAACAACGATGGGGCGGGCATTTCCTATATGAGGATAATTATATACGGTAGGGCCACATACGTACATATTGACCTCATGTTCATGGATTGGTTTAAACTCTTCGATCGTCTGATTCATACTATTGAATAGCTTCATAACTTACCTCCTAGCAATAAAAAAAGCACTTCGACTGCAAAGACGCCTATCTTAGACGCGGTTCCACTTTGCTTGAAATATGCTTTTCCACTCTTCACGTATAACGCCGTGTCACGTATTTTTCTACTTATCGAAAAATCCCTCAAAGGGGCATTCCCTGTTACCTTATGCTTTCTGCTTCCACCATCCAGAAATCGCTATGCCACAATGGTATCAAGTACTCATCCTTTGTCATCAGTTTTTTATAGTATAACAAGCTTAAGGCCAGAGTTCAATACTAACTCTTCCCTTTTTGTTCATCTAAAAGCTTCGTAATATCTTTGAACTGTTCCAATAGATCTTCTTGGATGCTGCTTTCTTTTAGTTTATTCACATAGACAGCATCGAGTTCATCCAAATCATCAAGTTCGTTTGTTTCTCCTTCATCATTGGTATTTAATTTCATGCGTAATGCCATCCATCTCACCTCCGAATGCTTATAGTTTACACCTTTTCACAATATTTAAAAAGTGCTTTCCTCAACATTTATAATATTTATCATGGTTTTCATAGAGCTCTAATATGAAAACGCTAGTAGACAAGCTTGGCTCATATGTGTAAAAAGAAAAGAAGTCAACAAAAAAGGACTGCAGCATTAAGCCACAATCCTATTTAAGTTCTTACAATACTTGAATTAAGCTAATTCAGAGAAGTATTTGATTGTTCTAACCATCTGGCTAGTGTAAGAGTTTTCGTTATCATACCAAGATACAACCTGTACCTGAGTATTTCCATCTTCCATTTCGATAGCCATTGTCTGAGTAGCATCGAACAGAGATCCAAAACGCATACCGATGATATCGCTAGATACGATTGGGTCAGTGTTGTAACCGAAAGATTCGTTAGCAGCAGCTTTCATAGCAGCGTTGATTTCATCAACTGTAACTTTACCCTTAACAACAGCAACTAAGATAGTAGTTGATCCTGTAGGAGTTGGAACACGCTGAGCAGAACCGATTAATTTACCGTTCAGTTCAGGGATTACCAAACCGATAGCTTTTGCAGCACCTGTAGAGTTAGGTACGATGTTTACTGCAGCTGCACGAGAACGACGTTTGTCACCTTTTCTCTGAGGTCCGTCTAATGTCATCTGATCACCAGTGTAAGCGTGAATGGTTGACATGATACCGCTCTGGATAGGAGCTAAGTCATTTAATGCTTTTGCCATAGGAGCTAAGCAGTTTGTTGTACAAGAAGCAGCAGAGATAACTGTATCTTCTGGTTTCAATACATCGTGGTTTGTGTTGTAAACAACTGTAGGTAAGTCATTTCCTGCAGGAGCAGAGATAACAACTTTACGAGCACCAGCTTCGATGTGAGCCATTGCTTTCGCTTTTGATGTATAGAATCCTGTACATTCTAATACTACGTCAACACCTAATTCTCCCCAAGGCAGGTTTTTAGCATCAGCTTCAGCATAGATAGTGATTTCTTTTCCATCAACTGTGATTGATTTTTCACCAGCTACTACTGTATCAGCTTTTTCATAACGTCCCTGTGTTGAGTCGTATTTTAATAAGTGAGCCAGCATATCAGGAGAAGTTAAGTCGTTGATTGCAACTACTTCATATCCTTCAGCTCCAAACATTTGTCTGAATGCCAGACGTCCGATACGTCCGAATCCATTAATAGCAACTTTTACTGTCATCTTCAAAGTCCTCCTTTTAACACCCTTATTATACGTATTATCCTTTCTCTTGTCAATTGACAATTCTTTCACTTATACACTTTTTTACAGCCCTTCCCAAGCTTTTTCTGCTTGTTACAAAATTCCCATTTCTGCAAGCCTTTACATTCTTCGCTAACCTTGAAAACATGGAAATGGACAAGTGGATATGCACATAAAAACTTGTGTTTTTTCATTTCCATACATCGTTAAATACAACTATTCGTAAATATATCGTCTACGTCAAAGAAAGTTCTACATCCTTATCCATCTGCAAAATGATAGCCAATGTATCTTTCTCAATCAATTCACTGCGCCCATCCGCATAACGTCCGATATAATAATCATCCTGTTCTCCAATCGCAGCATAACGTGGTGTGATTTCATGCTTGCCATCCATGCTCAGCAATCCCATCTTTCCTGTTTTGCCATAACCCTGGCGTGTAAAGAAAGCAAAATGATTTTTATATAAGACTCCATACATAGATCCACTGCTAATGCCCGCAAACTGTGTTCGCTTCTTGCCTTGCAAATCATACACGGTAGATGTTGTATGCATTCCTTCCGTCAAAGGCGATTCCTTCACCAGTACCCCTTCCGGTTCACCATCCAAATACACAAAGCTTTCATCCACACCTCCTTGCAGCACCTTTTCTCCCTTCATATCGTACAGCGTACATACCGCATGTGTACAATGCTGAAACAGCCTGCCAACGCGTGACATTTCATCATGCGCCTTCCCCTGCTTTAGCGTTTCCCCTTTTTCATTGATCACCCGGCTAAGCCCTGCCTCACGCACAATGGCATACCCATTTTGAAAACCATCTCCATGACCTTTCACTTCCAAATATGCTTTGCCTTCCTTAGTAAAATACGCTGTCGTATCTTCTTTATCCACCCAAAAGCCTTTTTCATCGGTTCCGATAACCTTCATAGAAGCATCCTTTTGCACACGTGCAACACAAGGAATTAAGGTCTTTCCTTGTAATGTTAGGATGCCATAATGACCATCCTTCACCACTTGAAAGCCGACACCCTCTATATAATCGAAAGCATGAAAGAGATTTCCATCCGCATCCTTATCACAGGCATCATATAGAAACTGCACAACGACATCTCCACGTGTATTGATGATGCCACTTTTCCCATCACGCACTGCCTGATAATACCCACTAAATTTATCATTGAAAGAACCGTAATTCAAAGGACGCAGCTGCTCATACACAAATGCACTGCATGGTTTTCCTTCTTCATTCAAGATAGCGGCCAATCCATTCTTATACCCTATCGTATACGCATGTTTCGCATAGGTTTGAATATCCGGAAAACGCTTTATCTTATCATACAGGAACTTTGTTTTTTGATTACCCTTCGTATCAAAGATGGCACTTTTATTCCCCTGCTCCATCCATACAATCGGATCGTGGAATGATTGTTTCACCAAACGTGCATCTATCGTTTTATGTTTCTGGCCATCCTTATCAAACACCATCGTCTTTTCCTGTTTCCGAGCAAAGAAATATCCACTATCATAAGCATAGAGAATACGTTCATATTCCACAGGCAACAAGATTTGATTCTGTTTATCAATCACGCCATACTTGCCATCTTTTTGCGCAATATACACGTCTTTTTCCTGTGTTATCAAATCATATTCACAAGGAATCATCACTTGTTTTTGCTTATTCATAAAGCCATATTTCCCCTTTTGCTTCACTTTCATATATCCATCACTGTTCACATATCCCAAAACGATGGTATCCTTTTGCTTTACCTGCTTTTGTTTTGTACTATGCTGTTGACAGCCACACAACAATAACAAACTTAAAAAACACATCCCTATTTTCTTCATACCCGCTTTTCTCCTTTTGTTTATTGTAGCACATTTCCTTCTGCAACGTTTTACATTTCCATATGGATTTAAGAAAGTATAAGGAAAAAGTATTAAACCTTTTGCTTCGCGCATACTTATATACAGACAGATTGGAGTGATGTTATGGTGATCGTTCCTACCATCATTGAACGCAATGCCGCAAGTGAGCGTGTATATGACTTATATTCTTGCTTATTAAAAGAGCGTATTATCATATTAACAGGGGAAATTGATGATGCCATGAGCAGCAGTATTTGTGCGCAGCTGTTATATTTGGCAAGTATCAGTAAAGATCCGATTCAAATGTATATCAATTCACCCGGAGGAAGTGTCAGTGCCGGTTTAGCCATTTATGATGTGATGAAGTATATTTCCTGTGAAATTGCCACAATTGGCATGGGCATGTGTGCCAGTATGGCAGCAGTTTTACTATGTGCAGGTGAAAAAGGAAAACGCAGTGCCTTACAAAATGCTGAAATTATGATTCATCAGCCGCTTGGCGGTATGCAAGGGCAGGCAAAGGATATGGAAATCGCCGCACAACATATCAATCAATTGAAACAACGCTTATATCATATTTTAAGCAGTCAGTGTGGACAACCTATTGCCACCATTAAGAAAGATTGTGACCGTGATTATTATATGGATGCGATAAGCGCAAAGGCTTATGGCTTAATTGATACCGTCATAGAAAACGGCTCTCATTAAAGAGAGTCGTTTTTGTTGGATAGCTAACATGTAGCTAACATTATTTTAAGGAGAAAATAGCCCTTCGCAATTGACCAATATCCTTATGCGTATAGATTTTTTCTGTTGTCGCATAGGAGGTATGACCAATCAAGCGCTTGATACTTGTCGCATTCGCACCAAAGTTTGACAGCCTTGTCGCAAAGGTATGGCGACAATCATGAGGCAAATGATTCATATCCAGCATATTCATGATCTTATCGAAGTAATTGTTACGATAGGCATGGTAATTGATCTTCGCCCCTGTTTCTAAATCACAAATTAGATATTCATTTCCCATATTGTAATAGTTTAATACATAATCCTGGATTCGCTCATGAATTGGTACGACACGATTTTTACCGGCTTCCGTTTTATTCCCACCGCGGATTGTCAAATTCTGTAAATCAACATCTTTGGTCTTGATCTGAAACAATTCGCTGACCCGAAATCCCGTGTAGATCATAATCAGAATCGTATCCACAAACGGTATATTATCATGTGCAAACAATACCTCAATCTCTTTTTCACTAAACGGCTTATGAATTTCCGGTGGCCGTTCTTTCTTATTGATCGTGACATATTTTGCATAATTCTTGTTTATGATATCGTTTTGTACGGCATATTCGCATACTAAAACCATCAGTGATTTTAATTTCAGATCACTAACTACAGATAATTCACTTTCATCCATGATCCGCTGAAAGTGAATGGTCTTTAACTCTGATAACTTGCAATGCCAGATGGGTTCACATTTGGCATACGCTGCCTTATAGCCATTGATGGCATTTTGTGAGATACAGCGAAACTTCATACTTGACCATTCCTGATAAATCGTTTCAAACGTAATTGTCCCAAGCTTTTGAATTTCCTCAAATAATACCGGATTCTTGTTATAGTTCCAAAGTGAAAATTCCGCCATCTCCTGTGTTTCGTAATACCCAATGATCTTGCGCTTTTGTTTATAACCAGCATCATTGCTGTGACGCAATGAAATGGTTACACAAGCGACCCATGGTTTTCGTCGGTTTCCTTGCAGGCGATAGACACTCCCCATGCCATTCGCCTTTTTGATGCCATAGTTACCGCTCATCTTCAACACCTTCTTATACTTATTCCCTTTACATATTAACCTTACTATGTTATGCACATGAAAGCAACGCTTTCTTATAGCGTTACTAACACGTAGCTAACACTTTCACAAGTCTATAAAAATCATAATATCCCTTAATTTCAAGCCATTTTTTACTTTTTATACCTCATTCATAAATTACTTAAATAAGAATTCGCTTAAACAGAAGGGAGATTTATCATGGATATTATTCAAATTATCTTGTTGGCAGTCGTAACCTTTATCTTTGCGATTGACCAATTCTCTCTGACTGAAACACTGTATCGTCCAATTATCTCTTGTACTATTATCGGTGCAATCTTAGGTAATATGGAAATCGGTCTTTTAGTTGGTGGAACGTATGAAATCATGGTTATCGGTAACATGCCAGTTGGTGGAGCTCAGCCACCTAACGTAATCATCGCTGGTGTTGCCGGATGTATCTTAGCTATCAAAGCTAACATGGAAGTTAATGCTGCTTTAGGTACAGCTGTTATCTTCTCAATCTTCGGTCAGTATGTTGTTACGTTAGTATTTACATTCATGGCTGGTCTTATGTCAAAAGCTGATAAAGCAGCTGCAGAAGCAAATCCTAAGGGAATTGCACAGGTTAACTACATTTCAATGGTAATCCTGGGAACACTGTTCGCTGTTATTTCTATCCTGTGCTATGTTGGTGGAACAGCTATGGCTGACACTCTGCAGCAGATTGCTACAGATTACTCTTGGTTTACAGCAGGTTTAACAGCTGCTGGTGGTATGATGAAGTTTGTCGGTTTCGCTATCCTGATGAAGATCATGATGGCAAGCGATCTGTGGGGCTTCCTGCTTGCAGGTTTCGCTTCTGCAATCATCTTAAGCTACATCCCTACAGGCTTTGCATTTAATGCAGAAGCTGGTAGTGTAGCTGCTAGTGGAACAATGAGTGGTGTTGCATTATTATTGCTGGCATTCATTGGTATCTGTATCGCAATTTACGACTTCATGATCAATATTAAGATTAAAGAAAATGCTGGTAGCAATGCAGGAGGTATGAGTGATGGAATCTAATACAATGACAACATATAAAGATCTTACACCTGCTCCTAAAGTTGACAAAAAAACATTAAATAAAATGGTTTGGATGTCTACCATGCTGCAGGCAAGTTTCAACTATGAAAGAATGCAGTCCAGTGGATGGCTGTGGGCTATGTTACCTGGTTTGCAGAAAATTCATACAAATAAAGATGACTTAGCTGCATCTATGACACACAATATGGACTTCATTAATACACACCCTTACTTGGTAACCTTCGTAATGGGTATTGTATTATCAATGGAACAGCAGAAGATGGATATTCAGACAATTCGTTCTGTACGTATCTCTACTGCAGCTCCATTGGGTGGTATCGGTGACGCATTGTTCTGGTATACATTTGTACCTATCGTTGCTGGTGTTACAGCTATCCAGGCACAGAATGGAAATATCTTAGGACCAATTCTGTTCTTCGTTATCGTATTCGGTGCACAGATGGCTTTACGTTTCGCTTTGATGTACTGGTCTTATAACTTAGGTATGTCAGCTGTAGCTTCTTTAACAAAACATGCGAAAGAATTTACACATGCTGCATCTGTTATGGGTATCTTCATCGTTGGTGCTTTGATTTCTAACATGGGTTCTACTTCTTTAGAAATCGTCTTCTCTTCAGGCGGATTAACTACAAATGTACAGGGTCAGTTAGACTCTATCCTGCCTAAAGTAATTCCTTTGGCATTAACTTTAATGTGCTATGCTCTGTTGAAGAAAAAATGGACACCAATCAAATGTATCGTTCTGCTGTTAGTAATCGGTATCGTAGGATGTATGTTTGGTGTATGGGCAACTGGTGGTGCTTATACGGCATTAATTCCAGTTCCTTGGCACGCATAAAATAGTAATATTGCTCTCTCAAACCTTAAAACAGGTACAATTGATATCTGTATGCAGGTCATCCACTTGGGTGACCTGTTTTTTCATTCCTATGTTAATGTAGAGGGAAGATGTTCCTATATGTATTAGGTTATCGTAAGTTATGAAGATGGTTCTGTTTCATTAAAGGTAATAAAAAAACCTTTTGATTTCTTTTGAATCAAAAGGAGGTGTCAAAATGAATTGACTACATTATCACACACAGTTACTATACACTTATAGTTGTGAAATTGTAAATATACGATTCGAAAAAAGTCGAAATATTTGTGATTCATGCTATAATGAAAACAATAAAGTAGAGGTGTT
This sequence comes from Longicatena sp. 210702-DFI.1.196, assembly GCF_020563125.1. NCBI lineage: Bacteria > Bacillati > Bacillota > Erysipelotrichia > Erysipelotrichales > Erysipelotrichaceae > Longicatena > Longicatena sp. 210702-DFI.1.196. The sequence goes on from NZ_JAJCPX010000007.1 coordinate 63,634, forward strand.
ATTATGAGTGCCGCAAGTATCATTATCATAATCTGTGGCGGTGTTGCCTGGTTTACCTATCGGCGCATCAAACAGTTTCCTATCATCGCCATACAGGGAGCATTTCAAAGAGCAGATTACCAGCATGCCTTAGAACTCTTAAATGGCGCTGGTGCTGAGAAATTATTATCCCCCTTGGAAAAAGATCGTTTACTGATGAAAGCTTATTTCATGGCAGGCAAAAAGAACGAATTTCTAGAACAGATTGCAAAGATTGCCCACACACAATATAAAAAAGGAGATCCAGCAAGTGTATTAGAGCCTTGGTATTACCACAGTTTACGATGTAAGCATACGGAGTTTGCGAATGCCTACCAACAAGCATTGCATGCGTGTGCTGATGAACAAACCTTGCAAATAGCAGATCTCGCCTATCAAATATTATTAGAGAACAGTCTGCATGATATTACTGCCCTTGATGAATACATCTGCAAGATACGAAGTGCTGATTTCCATGCCGGTTTATTATATTATTTAAAAGGTAAATTATGCTTTCATGAAAATGCCATCGAAGAAGCATTGCATGCTTTCGATAATGCATTATTTAATTTTGAAACGGCTGAATCTTATCTATTTTATGATGATGCCAAACAGTATATTGATACTTATGGAAATTCCTCCTATTTGCATTATGGAAAAGCTGATGTAGCAATTCATACCGATATTGATATGGTAGAAAGATATCGTATGGTTCCTAAAAAAGATGCAAAATAGTTCTCTTACCACCTACATCAATGGAATAGACGTAGAATTGACGTATCTTACTAAGGTACGTTTTTTCTTTTTGTTTCAACGTATTGAGTTCACTATGCAACATCGTAAGAAAGAACAAAGCTCGTTCTTGGCATGAGAAAAGGCCATTCTTGCGAATGACCTTTAAACTCAATTGTAGATAGAGTTATTAGTTTGAGAGAGCACCATCTACTATTTTAATTTAGATTAAGCAACTACATTCCAAGGTACTGGTACTAATGGTGTGTAATCGCCACCCCAGATACCGAAGATAGCTCCAACGATACCGATAACCAAGAATAAACCGATACATTTTGTAGGAGTCCAGTTTTTCTTCTTGATCAAGAAGTAGCACATCAAAGTGAACAGTAATGGAATTAAGCAAGGCAGGATCTTATCTAAGTATTCCTGAATGTTAATGAATACGTCAACCATAGTTTTTCCGTCTTCAGCAACAGTCTGTCCGTTAGGGATAGAGATACCTAAGTGAGTTCCGCCACCATAGTTAGAAATCAAAGCACCTACAACGAATACACCAAGCAGAGAAGCTGCATGAGTGAATTCTTTTGCATGAGCAGTCATCATAGATACAGCTTTTGTACCTAAGTTATAAGACCAGTACATTAAACCATAACGCAATGCCATTTCAGCACCAAATGCGATGATGAAGTACAGGATTGGTCCCATCATGTTGCCGTCGATTGCCATGTTAGCAGTCATACCAGCAGTGATAGGAATCAGTGTATACCAGAACAATGCGTCACCGATACCACCTAATGGAGCTGCAGTAGAGATACGTACAGAACGGATTGTCTGAATATCCATTTTCTGCTGTTCCATAGAAAGAACCATACCCATAACGAATGTTACTGCGAATGGGTGAGTGTTCAAGAAGTCCATGTTGTGTGTCATGGATGCAGCTAAATCATCTTTGTTTGTATGAATTTTCTGCAAACCTGGTAACATAGCCCACAGCCATCCAGCTGATTGCATTCTTTCATAGTTGAAAGCTGCCTGCAGCTGCATAGAGCGCCATACCATTTTATTTAATGTTTTGTTATCGACTCTGGCAGCAGGGGTAGTGTCTTTATAAGTTGTCATAGCATTAGATTCCATCACTCATACCTCCCATTCCGCTTCCAGCGTTTTCTTTAATTTTTGATGTTGTTAAGAAGTCATTCAATGCAATAGCGATACCGATGAATGCAACTAAGATCAGAGCAGCTGATGAAGTTGCAGGAATGTTTCCAAGGATCAATGCGAATGCGAAACCTGCAAGCAGGTAGCCCCACAAATCGTTAGAAAGCATAATTTTCAGCAGGATTGCGAAACCAACGAAACGCATCATACCACCGGCAGCACCTAAACCACCCATGAACCAGCTAGCGTTCTTAGAGATTTCAGTCAATGTATCTGACATACCAACTCCAGCACTATAAGCAACGATTGCGATTAATGCAAACAATCCGCCTAAACCAGCCATAGAGATGTTCAATACAGCAGTAATTCCTTTAGGATTAGCTTCAGCAGCAGCTTTGTCAGCTTTAGCCATTAATCCAGACATGATAGTGAACATTACAGTTACTACATACTGTCCGAAAGTAGCGAAGATCATACAAGCACCTAATGCAGCGTTTGTATCCATGTGTGCCTTAACCGCGAAGATCATAGCAACAACGCTACCTAATACGGCGTTAGGTGGCTGAGCTCCACCAACTGGCATGTTACCGATCATCATCAACTCGTAAGTACCACCGATAATAAGACCCATGTTTACATCTCCAAGGATCAGACCGATGATAGGACAAGCGATAATTGGACGGTATACGATTTCTGTTAATGAGAACTGGTCAATTGCAAAGATGAACGTTACAATGGCCAGCAGTACACATTCAATAATATTGAAGTCCATAAGTTTCTCCTTCCATTATTTAATTTTTCATTAAATAACACTTTTGTAATAAATTCTTGTTAAATTATTATTTAAATAATTTATCAATTGGTTCTGCAGCAATATCTGGAACTCGTTTGATTTCCAGTTCAACACCCAAGTCCTGCAGTTTTTTGAAAGTTGCAACATCGTCATCATTGACAGCAACAGAAGTAGCAACCTGACGTTTACCTTCTGCCATGTGCATGTTTCCAATGTTTACTTTCTTAATAGGAACTCCACCCTCTACTAATCTTAGTACATCCTGTGGAGTTTCACAGATGATAGCGATGTGCTGCTGTGGGCTAGCTTTACCGATGATGTTGATTGTCTTTTCGATACTGAAGTATCTTGTCTGTGCATAAGCTGGTGCAGCCATATTCATCAGACCCTGACGGAATTCATCACCTGCTACGGCATCGTTTGCCACTAATAATAAGTTAGCTCCAACGACTCCACACCACTGTGTTGCAACCTGTCCGTGAATCAGACGGTTGTCGATTCGTGTTAAAACGATATCTGGCATGTTTGCTCTCTCCTTTCTATCTGTTTAAACATGAACTAGCGGCAGCGCTTCATGATGAGGTGAATGCGCTACGTAAACCCTTTCAGTTCACTTAGATTTTATGCCAAAATGGATGTGATTTCTTTACACTTTTTATTAGTGATTTTGCACTTTTTAGCAATTACGCCCATTTTCATCTACTAATTAATGCAAATAATCAGAAATATCCATACATTTCGCAAAAATTTACATACGTACTTACTTTTGGGAAAAAATGTGATAAAAGTAATTGACATATGACATTTTATTCATCGATTATCACATAATGTAAACACTTACATAAAACAGGCGAGTTTCTCTCACATTTTTATCCATATTCTTTTCTCATTAATTTCTTTTCTGGATGCGCAAAATTTGCTATACTATTCATAAAAGAGGTGAACTTCTCATGTTTAACAAAACAACTAGTTTTATTTTTAACAAATATGGGGAAATCGTAAATGATTTGACTCGCCGTCAAAGCATCAAAATGACACACTCTGTATTAAAATTGAAGGATAAAGAATTCACATCTTATTATACATATAATAGTGATGTGTATGTGAAGGTATTATCGGGTATCGTCATGCTCGTAGTCAGCAAAGATGAAAAAGCAGAAGAATTTGAACGTTTTGTCATCCACCGCTTTATTAAAATAAAAAAAGGTGTGAAGTTTAATTTCATCACGATCACCCAGACTTCCAAGGTTGAATTAGAAACTGATTTTAAAGCGAAAAAGACCTATGTAAAAACATATGATGGAAATCCTATCAGTTATGAACCTATCATTCCAACCTTTTCAGTAAAAGAAATTCTTGGTTATTACTATCAGGTCCGCAATGCCAGCTACACCTTTCCCGGTGAACAACATAATTATTGGGAACTCACTTTTATTGATAATGGAGAACTAGCAACAACCGTTGATGATGAAGAATATCGTTTAGACGAAATGGATCTGATTTTATATGCGCCGGGACAGTTTCACACACAAAAAACAGGAGATGCCCAGTCATGCAGTTACTTAACGATCCTCTTTGATATGGACATTCCGGATTCTTATTTAATTACAAATCGTGTTTATCACGCTCATCGTGATATTCACAATGCCCTGAATAATTTCATCAAGGTTTCTAATAATGAAATGCTTTATGACAGTGAATTGATGATTTGTTATATAAAAGAATTATTGATTAAAATCCTCCAATATGATTTCTTATCCAGTTCTCCGGTAGCATCTACCCCTATGCAGCAGCGCTTTGAAAATGAATTACTGAATGAAATTGTCATTTATATCAACGATACGATTTATGAACAATTAACCATTGAAGAAATTTGTAATCGTTTCTCCATATCACGTTCCAGTCTGCAAACGTTATTTAAAAACAACTTAGGAACGGCACCTAAACAATATATCAGTGATTTAAAATTAAAGAAAAGCAAACTATTGATCAAAGAGAGTGTATATACGATCAGTGAGATATCCAGTATGTTGGGATTTACCTCAATTCACTATTTTTCTCGCAAATTCAAACAACAATTCGGTATTACACCAACAGATTATGCAAAAACCATTTACAATTAAAGCATGAAAAAAACCGCATTGCATGCGGTTTTCTTATATATTATGATTTTTTAGATGCCGTCTGAAGATTCTTCCTGAACAACTGGTTTAAATTCATAACGAACTACCTGATCTTTTCCTGTGTTCATAGCCATTTCTGTTAAAGCCCCTAAGTCTTCAATGAAAGAGCGGCCCATATTCACTTCGATCAGCATAGGCAGGTTAGTACCAGCTAACACTTCAACATTACCTCTTGGATATCCAACCATTACAGCTGTTTTGAAAGGAGAACCTCCACCAAGATCAGAAAGTACCAAAATACCATCACAATCTTTTAAGGAATCTAAAGCTTTAGTTAATTCTCTTTCTAAATCTTCTACTGAATATTCCTGTGGAAAGTCAACAGCTACATAGTTTTGTGGATCACCAGCAATTAATTTCAAAGAGCTAGTAAGACCTGTTGCGAAATTTCCGTGTCCGGTTACGATTAATCCTATCATGTTATTTACCTCCAACAATTATTTCTTTGTATATGGGTGCAAGATGACACCTTTTACTACACGGTTAACTTCTCCTGTAGGACATGGATTGTCTGGAGTAGAACCATATGCTAATGATTTGAATAATGCTAAAATCTGCGCAGCTACGATGTAGTTGAATCCTAAGAATGCATTGTCATGTTCATTTTTCAAGTTGCAAGCATATGCATAATCAACTAATTCAACGATTTCTTTATCTTCTTTATTCATGATCGCAGCAATTTTATTGCCTTTACGCTGTGCGCTCATTTCTTTGATCAAATCCACTTCATACTGGCGAGTATATGGATCATCACTAACATAAACAACTGTTAATGTTTCATCATTGATGATTGATTTAGGTCCATGACGGAATCCCATTGGCGTATCAAACATTGTAGCAACTTTACCTGCAGTAAGTTCCAACATTTTCAGCTGACTTTCCTGAGCGATACCTTTTAAGCAGTTTGCTCCAAGGTAAACGATACGGTTGAAATCAAATCCATCAGCGATTTCTTTAAATGTATTCCAATCATTTGCGCAAGTATTTTCAGCAGCTGTGATAACATCTTCTAATTCTGCTTTTACTTCATCCAGATTATCCAAGCTGAAGCATAACAGCGTTGCTAACATCATGTTAGAGAAACTGCTAGTCATAGCAAAGCTTTGATCGTGTGTTTCTGGAGTTAAATTGATAGCATATGCATTATCACGTTTTGCAGCTGCTTTACTCAAAGCTCCTTCTGCATTACAAGTGATGAATAAGTGATATACATTCTTACCGCATACTTCATCCGCAACATCAACAGCACCTACAGATTCTGGTGAGTTACCACTTCTTCCATAAGATACTAACAGGGTTGGTTTGTCTTGAGATAAATAAGCTTCTGGAGTTGCAACAATATCGGTTGTTCCATAAGATTTTGTTTTGTAATTTGTACGTCTTGCAACATACGTATAAATAGAGTTACCAACAAATTCACTTGTTCCGGCACCTGTCAGAATGATGTCATAATCTTCATTCTTTGTAACATTTTCAATAAATGCCTTTAATTCATCTTTGCTGTCTTCGATCTGTTTGATGGTTTTTCTCCACGTTGCCGGCTGCTGGTTAATTTCCGTTGCAGTGAAGGTTCCCTTCAAACTTTCCCACTGTGCTGAGTCTTTTCCAAAAATCATGTTTCATCGCTCCTTTTCTGAATTTTGAAATCCTTTTCATTACGACTTCATTATATCTCACGATAGTAAAAAAAACAACGCACTGTGCATAAAGTTGTTAAAATGTGCAAAAACCTCACTAATTTTCGATATTGCCTTTTTTATAGCGTTAATTATCCGCTGACAGCCTTAATAAATGTGAAAGAAGCGGATTCTGATATGGGATAAGAAAATAGGCATGCGATGCTTTAAAAAGCATTATTTTCTTTGTATTTCTTTCTTTTAAGGTAGACGAACTTCTTGTTTCCATATATAATAAGCGTTAGAGGTGATTTTTAATGGCTATAAAAGGCAGAAAAACCGCGATGTCAGCAGAAGACAATAAAATAGGCGGTCTTAATGTATATCATGATGAAAAAGGACGTCCGGTATATCTTAACCGTATGAATCATGTAGGTTATGTGTTAACAGATAAAACCAAACCATTCCGTACCTATAGTTCGCGTTTCTTTATCGGTGGCATTGCCGCAATCTTTGCATATATGTTTGAGCTTCCTTTGATTATGTGTATTTTCTTAGGTATTGCAGCATATGCGCTCATGGAATTCAAATTCCGTAAATTCCTGCAGACTTTGCCACAGATACCAAATTTCAAACCGGTTAATCACATGGGAACGATACAATCAGAAGCAAATTTAGATGCGAAAAAAATTGTCATCAAAATCTTTTTATTTATCGCTTTATCTGTATTGCTAATCATCAATGCATATCAGCAAGGGTATGAAGGTGTCATCCTGTATCTGAATTGGGCAATTGCCGTTGCCGCTGCTATCATGTGTATAATTGAAATCAGAGCGTTTCTATTCAAGAAAAACAACGTTGGTTAAGAAAAAAAACTGTAATCAAAAGATTACAGCATAAATTCATTGGGAAAGAAGAGAATTCTAAACGGCTATTCAGCCATGTATAAGAATTCTCTTTTTATTTCTTGATTTCGCAAAACAATCTTTTTAAAGCATACGGTATATTACAAAAAAAGCTAAAGATGTTATTTTCATCCTTAACTTTCTAAATATCTTTTGCTTAGGCATCTGCCAGTTTTACACTTGACTACCTTAATAATACTCATGCAGCCATAATGGCTTTTTTAAAATGGCATACGCTTCTTTGGGCGTTTTTGCTTTGGCATTAAACAGCTTATTGAACAATGGATAACTGTTAATGCGGGCCATCATAAAGGCTGAACGTTTAGGTATCGCCAAGGTAAAGATTTTTTCAAGTTTTTCACTTTGACTGACTTCCACGATAATAGCCTCATGATCACCAAGTATCTCTTTCATCATTCGCTGTAAAGCAATCGACTCCATATAAACAGCCTCTTTCACAACAAGATCATTTTTCTGCATTTGATAAATCAAATACCCGCAAAGCGTTCCATGCGCATCACGATATGTTACCAACTGCTTAATTCCCAGAGTCAACTCTTTTAACAATGTTTCATAATAGGCCACATCTCGTTCATAATATCCATCAAAATGACGGATAAATTGCCGATACGCCTTTAACAACTCTTTTGCTTCAGCCTCATGTGCCACTCGCAGTGGTATGATCTTATTAAGGTATTCCCTTTGAATGAGATATTGTTTGCGTTCATATAGTACCTGAAAGCCAAATTGTTCATATAGTCGCGGATTGAATGCTTTCACCAATGTAATTAAATGGTTATGACTCGCCTCATCCAATGCACTGTTCATCAATTCACGCATATGTCCGCGGCGGCGATAATCGGGTAATGTGCTAACTCCTAATATATAAGAGATATTCAATAATTTACCTTGAAACCGCATGACGTGTGTATTCATTTGCAGACTGGAGATAATACGATGATCCTGTTCCTGTACCAAACAAACACCTTCATCAAATAAATGACGGAAATAGAAGCTTAAATAATTACGATTTTGACTTGGATAGGCATGTTTCCATAATTCATAAACCTCAGATTTGTCGTCTCTTCCAGCTTCCTTTACCATGCTTACCACGCTCCATTATCATCTTTTTCTTCCGTTTCTGTATATTCAACATCAATGATATCATCTGTATCACTTGTTCTACGCTGATTGTCATACCTACGATAGTCTTGAAAATCCTCTTGATCATAAGAATCCATATCATCTTCAAACTTTTCCATGTTTTTTTGGATTTTATGTTTCATATATAAAATATAGAAAAATAATGCCAAGACGATGAATAGAATAATCGGTAAAACAATTGGTAAAATCATAAAGAATACATAAAGCAATAAAATAGCTACGATAATATAGATAAGAATGTCCATGATATTCCTCACTTTCATTAAAATATTACAGATTCATTATAATATAAAATCTTTGTTCTGTATATGAAAAGAGGGATTTCTCCCTCTTCTTCTATAATAAGTCTTTTTCGTGTACACCCAATGCTCTCGCAATTGTTTCCACTACCCGCAGCGACACATTCCGAACACCACGCTCAATGTCGGAAATATAATGTTGATGAACATGGCAGAGGGCTGCCAGTTCTTCCTGCGTCAAATGTCGCTGTTTTCTCAAAGAACGCACATTGCGTCCAAAGCGGGCTTCAATACGCAGTCGTTGATCTCCTCTACACTCTTTTTGCCGTCTTTCCAGCTCCTTTTTCGAAACATTGGGGGTACGTGCAATGTATGCCTGCATACACGCTTCCCACCTTTCTAGGTTCTATTGTATCATATTTTTATGACGTAAAGACGACTTTTTCGCTTTTTTATGAAAGCCATAATAGAGCAGCATACCTAACCATAAAAGAGTACATATTCCAAGATATATAGGCCCCTGAAAAGGATAACGTTTATGTTTTTTTTCTATCGTTGGTTTTGCCATCGTCTGTGTTGTTTTTGTTTCTGCTTTCTCCATTTGTTCCTCATATACATATTCAGGATTGCGTATTAATATATAAGCAAGACCCTGTGAAAGCAATTCTTCTTGTATAAGCGTTCCATCCGCAAACAGATATACACTTAACTTTTCATTAATTTGTGTCGTAGGATCTATTTCCATTGTTACATGATCTGCCTCCATTAAAATAGAACAGGTTTTCTTCCAAGCATTCTCATTTTTTAAATGGATATTAAATAAAGAAAGATTTAATTTACTTCCTTGACTCTCTGCTATGATCTGATCTTTTTGGCAGTCACTAATTTGTACTTCATAAGGCGTATTATGTAGAAAAGGAAAAAGTGCAGCTATTAGTATCATGAAGATTTTCATATCATCACCCTTTTTAGTCTGCACTTTTCTATTTAATTTATACCTTGCGGTACTGGTCGGCCATTTCCTTTAATTTTGCCAAGCGATGTTTCATGCCCGATTTCGATATGGTTTCATCATATACATCTGCGCAATAATCACATAGCTCTAAAAGGCTAGCTTCCGGTAATTCCTTTCGCGCATAAGCAGCATGCTGAAGCTTTTCAGGCAATGCCTCTAAACCACGATAATTTTCAATCCATTGAATATCTTCCAATTGTTTTTTTCCCGCTGCCATACTTTTCATCTCATTTGCCAGCTCACAATTATCCAAACGTGTCAATGAGTTCATGAAATCTCGTTGAATACGACTATCTTCAAACGTAAAGACTGCATCACTTGCGCCGATATAACGAAGAAAATCACCAATCTTATCACTAGCCTTTAGATAGATTACATCTTGATTGCGGCGTTTGATATATTTTGCCGGCAAATCAAAGCGGTTCATCAGCTTTTGAATAAACTTTGCCAACCCTTCATTGTTGGTACTAATTTCTAAATGATAATTTGCTTTATTCGGTGAATTAACGCTGCCTCCAGCCAAGAAAGCTCCTGCTAAATATGCTCTGGCACAGCATTCTTTACGCAACATACGGCTAGATGGATGAGCCTGCAAACCTTTTTCGGTGAATATTTCCAAATCCTTTAAGATTTCCATTGCTTTATTTTCCACACGTATCACATAGATATTATTTTTTTTCAGTTTCATCTTTTTGATAACAGAAAGTCGTGTAGTTACATCATAACGTTCTTTCACCAATTTATAGATACGTTTCGCCGTTGTGGGATTTTCTGTTTTAATTGTCAGATGCACCCCATCACTAGTGAAATTCATCGTTGAACACATTTGTAAAACAGCGCTCAATTCTGCTTTCATACAGCAAGGATGCAACTCATTCGCCGCTATTTCCGATTTAACTTCCGTCGTAAAAGACATCTACATCATCCTAACTCTTTTTCTATAACTTCCTGAATTACATCTCTAATCTTATCTGAATCATGACGAATCAGCTGATCTTCAAAACTTAAGACATCACGATATAATATTTCATAATCATGCTGCTCTTCCTTTACCTTGACCGGTTCACTTCCCATAGCTAAATATTTATCAAGTAATTCTTTGCTGACAACATTATTATGCGTAATGACAATATCTACGGCATCCGCAAAGGAATGACGCTGTAAAGCCCGAATATGATCTTCAACTGAGAAATGATCTGTTTCTCCCGGTTGTGTCATCGCATTACAGAAATATATCTTTTTTGCTTTATTTCTTTTTAATTCATCCACCACACCATTGACAATCAAATTAGGCATAATGCTTGTATACAAGCTGCCAATGCCGTAGAAAATGATGTCCGCTTCATGAATGGCTTGTAGAGCTTCTCTAGTAGCTTCAACATCATCTTGATAAAAAACCTTTTCAATACGGTTGGAAAACTTAGGGATATTACTTTCACCGCGAACAATCGTTCCATCTTCCATAATAGCGTAAAGCGTAATGACCTGTAAAGAACTCGGTATGATATTTCCACGCACTTTTAAGAATTTTGAAAAGGCACGGATGGCCTCCATAAAACTACCGCTTGTCTGTGTTAAAGCAGTCAAAATCAGATTGCCTAAATTATGACCGCCGACATCACTGTCATCCCCGTCAAAGCGAAAATTCATCAGCGAGGTAAACATCGTTTCTTCCTCTGCCATAGCACACATCACACTGCGGATATCCCCCATAGCGGGGATATGAAATTGTCTGCGAATACGACCTGTACTGCCACCATCATCTGCGACGGTCACAATAGCGCTCAGGTTAATGTCAGGAATCTGTTTTAACCCTCTCAGCATAACCGATAACCCAGTGCCCCCGCCAATGACTGCTACATTTTTCATAGTTTAACCCACTTTCTTATCACGGTGTGATTTATAACAGGTATATTGATCACGATAATGAGAATACAGCCAATTGGTAATTGTCACACTACGATGATGCCCACCGGTACAACCGATCGCTACCATAATGTGACTCTTATTTTGGTTTTTATATTGTGTGAAAACAAAATCTAAAAAGTTTTTTAAATGTCGGACATATTCTTTTGTCTGATCAAAACTCATCACATAATCATAAACCGGTGCATCATCACCCGTTTGTTTCTTCAGTTCCTCTATATAATATGGATTTGGTAGGAATCTGACATCAAAAACTAAATCTGCATCCATAGGAACTCCGTGTTTATAGCCAAAGGATACAAACGAAATAGAAAAGACACGGCGACTGTCTAACGCCAGCTTTTCCATCAACATGCTCTTTAATTCATGTTGATCCAATTTCGTGGTATCAATATGCATGATGGCATGTTCGCTTAAGGCATCAAACATATCGCGTTCCAATTCAATTGCCTCTTCTAAGGTTTTGGCCTTATGAAAGATGATCATGGGATGATGACGTCTTGTAAATTTGTAGCGCAATAGTAACTTCTCATTGCTGGCATCTAAAAAAACAATATGAATATTCACATCGATATTCTCAAAATACTGTAAAAATTTAGGATAATCCATTGCTGTTGTTGCCAAGGCAATGTTTTTATAGCGTGGATCCGGTTCGGTGTTGATAATTTTTCCCAGTGATGCAATTAACTGTACAGGGAAATTATCAATACAGTGATACCCCATATCTTCCAGAATACCCATGGCAGTCGTTTTACCTGCTCCAGACATCCCGGTTATTAACACAACATTCTGTTCATTCATCTGTATCACCTCGCTATAAGTTTACCACAGCGAGCACACATTCGCTACTTTTTCTCACAAAAGAATCCTCTTTCCCTAATCATAAAAAAGAAGCTGTTTCCTTCTTAGTAATCGGATAAAATCAATTACACGTAACAGCTGCTTTTACTGATTTGCTCTTTATCGAAAATGATATTTATTCTTGCTTTTCACTCAACTCTCCGCTTTTCATAATTAAAACTTTGTCGCAAAGGCAATCAATATCTTCTTTATTGTGACTGGCAATAATAATTATGCATCCCGCATCTCTTAGTTTTTTGAATAAATCTCTAATTCGATAAATACTAATCTCATCCAATGCATTTGTAGTTATGCAACAATGTTTCTACACGATAGAATTTTACAATCATGAAAACCGTTTTAATCACATTCGCAGTTAAGGCCATAATGAATGAACACCCTACAAGCGCCGGGAGGCATTTTTTGAAATATTGTGTTCTTGTCATACGCGTTATTTCAAATGATTTTATTGGTGGGATAAAAATTAATATAAATAAAAGAAACATCAAAATATCTCTTGTGAAAAGACTTGGATCTAATCCTGTAAATATATTAATTTCGTGTTCACTTAATACTTCTCCATAAATTCTATAAAACACAAGATGCCATCTTGTAATTAAAAACAGAATATAAAAAATATAGGTAACTGTAAAAGTACTTATTTGTCTTTTCCACATTTGGTTTCACCTTTCTTCCTGTAAGAAAACTATAGCACAAAAAAAGCGATTCTTATGGTGATGTCTGAAATAAGGATATTCTTGTCTTAAATAAGAAAAGTCATATCTTTTTTACGGATATGACTTCTTTACCATTATAAACCTTTTATAACATGAAAGGCATGCTGTGCCGCAATTGCACCATCATTGGTTGCCGTTACAACCTGACGTAATTGTTTTTCAATCACATCACCTGCACCGTAAATACCTTTTACCTTTGTTTCACAGTTCTCGTCCACAACCATATAACCACGTTCATTTAGTACAGGCAAATCTGCTAAGAAAGAAGTTGCCGGATCTAAACCAATATATGGGAAAATGCCATGTGTCTCGATTGTTGTTTCAATACCTGTATCAACATTTCTTACTTTTAATCCAACCACTCGATTTCCATCATCTATAACAGCAATTGGAATGTGTTTTGGAATGACATGGATTTTAGGATTCTCTCTAATTGCTTTTTGTACGATACTGTCTGCCCGAAATACATCTCGACGAATTATGATATTCACGCGGTTTGCAAATTGCGTTAAGTAATTTGCCTCTTCTAAAGCCGAATTACCGCCACCGATGACACAAACTTCCTGATTGCGGAAAAATGCCCCATCACACACTGCACAATAGGATACACCACGTCCGATATTTTCTGCTTCGCCTGGAATCTTCATCATACGCTCCTGTGTTCCGGTTGCGACAATAACAGCCTTTGCTTCATATACCTCACCATCATCACAGATAACTTTCTTATAATCTCCTGCATCTTCTACCTTGATAACATTTCCATACAGATATTCTGCACCGAATGCCGTAGAATGTTCAAACATATCACTAGCCAGTTTAGCACCGTTTGTTTCTATGGTTCCCGGCCAGTTACTGATTTCATTTGTCTTTACTAACTTACCTCCGGGGGCTCCCATCTCCAGCATAGCCACTTGTAAGCCGGCACGGCTTCCATAAATAGCAGCACTCATTCCCGCAGGGCCAGCCCCGATGATAACTAAATCGTAACGTCGCTCCATTCGTGATCCTCCTTTACCAAATTGATGATCTCTGTCATGTCATGTATTATAGCACAAGGTTTTTCTGCTTTCATCTCTTCTGCTCTTACCTCTTCATATACAAATGCGACGGAATAAGCAGCCATCTTCTTACAAGCCTGTATATCGGTCGGAGAATCTCCTATGTAAATAACATCATCGTGCGGCACATGGAGTTTTTCACATGCTTCCAAAATACCAACTGGGCTTGGTTTGGGCTCGCTGATTTCTTCACCACCTAAGATGACCTCAAAATATGCTTCTAAATCAAATTGCGCTAACCCCATCTTCACGATATCCAACAGCTTATTCGACATGACTGCTAAAGGATAATCATGTTCCTTCAGATAGGCAAGTGTTTCTTTCACATGCGGTATTTCCGTTACATATTCATCATGATGTGCATGATTAAACGCACGATAATAGGCAATGATTTCATCAACTTTTTCGGCATCAAAATAACGTAAAAACGATTCTTTTAATGTCGGCCCTAAGAAGGAGTGCAATTCCTCATCCGTTAAGGTATGCTCTGGCAGATACTTTTTAAATGTATGGCGAAAAGAAGCAAAAATAAGTGCTTTTGTATCAACAAGCGTACCATCTAAATCAAAGATAATAGCAGGCTTACGGCGCTTAAATGGCCAAATGTTTTTAAACAGGCGATCAAAGACACCAAGTATACCTAAGACACCTAATACGACCCCAAGCAAAGACACGACTTGTGCGATACGTAAAGGTCCAAGCATTAAAGAGTCGGTTCTCATTCCTTCCACAAAGAAGCGTACCATACCATACCATGCCAAATAGGCAAAGGCCAGATCACCACGTTTTCTTCTGCCATATTTTTTATAGACAAAGGTAATCAAAAGGAAGCCGACGATATTACCGACACTTTCAAACAAAAAAGTTGGCTGACGATAATATCCGTCAATATACATCTGATCTTTTATAAAGGAAGGCCAATGGGCATAAAAGTCACCACTGACAATTTGTCCATAGGCTTCTTGATTCATAAAATTACCCCAACGACCAATCGCCTGAGCTAGCATTAAATTAGGAAATATAGCATCTGCAATGCGCAAACCATCTATCTGATGACGATGGAAATACCAGACACCAAATAAAGTTCCGGCGATTACTCCACCATGAATCGCCAATCCACCTTCCCATATATAAAAAGCGGAAATAGGATCTGCAGCATATAGATTATTCCATTCAAAAATCACATAATACAATCTTGCCCCAACGATGGCAATCGGCAGCATTAGCAGGAAAAAATTTTCAAATATTTCTTCTTTATAGCCCCATTTGCGAACTTGGCGTAAGGTCAGATAATAAGCTACAAAGGCACCTGTCAAAATGATAATGGCATACCAAGTTATCTGAAACCCACCTATGGCAATAAAAGTTTTCATATCAGGAAAAAACGTCATAACACCCCTCCTAGTTCTCTTGCTTATTGCGTTCAATATAATCTAAAACGCGTTGTTCAAATTCTTTTGCGCTGTCCATACCCATTTCACTCAACATGAAGTTGGTCACGGCAGATTCAATAATCACTGCCATAGAACGTCCTTCACGCACAGGAACAACGATTTTCGGTATTTCTACGCCGAGGATGTTTTCGTGTTTTTTATCTTCTATGCCAACACGATCATAATCCTGATCAGGATCCCATGGTTCTAAAGTAACCTGAAAGTTGATTTCTGTTTTTGGCAATACCGAACTTACTCCAAACATGCGTGCCACATTAATTACACCAATACCACGGATTTCCAGCATGTCTCTTAATAATTCCGGTGATTTACCAATAATCTTATTATGAATACGATAACAATCCACACGATCATCCGCAACTAATAAATGTCCGCGTTTGATCAATTCCAAAGCAATCTCACTTTTTCCCATGCCACTTTCACCGCGAATGAGCACACCTTTTCCATAAATGGATAACAAACCGCCATGCAGACATTCACTGGTTGCCAGTTGTTCATCCAGAAAAGCCACCATATCGACGATTAACCGCCAAGTCGGTGAAGCAGAGCGAAAGATCGGAAAATTCTTTCGCTTTGCACATTTTCGTAATAATTCCGGGCATTCATGATTTTTTGTGATAATCAATGCTGGAGTTGCTTCATTGGTAATAAAGTCAAAGGATTTTCGCTGTTTTGCGACGCTCATCGTCTGAATATAAGCGATTTCCTTATCGCCTAATACCACCAGTCGCTTTACTTGACTGTTTTCAAAAAATCCTGCCAATTCAAGACCGGGACGATTTGTATCCGCGATGGAAATCGGGCGATCCAATGATTTATCATTTCCGGTAATCTGTTCAAAGTTAAATGCTTCCACTAAACGACGTACCGGGCAGCTGATTTTTTCTTCCATGATGACATCCTTTCCTACAGAACTTTTTTCAGATATTGTCCTGTATAGCTATTTTCCACCTGTGCAACTTCTTCCGGCGTCCCACATGCAATGATCGTTCCACCTTCATCTCCGCCTTCCGGACCAATATCGATCACATAGTCAGCTGATTTGATAACATCGAGATTATGTTCAATAACCAAAACAGTATCTCCATTGGATACAATGCGCTGTAATACTTCTAATAAACGTTTAACATCATGACTATGTAAACCTGTCGTTGGTTCATCCAACACAAACAATGTCTTACCGGTAGCCTTACGCTGTAGTTCACTTGCTAATTTCACACGCTGTGCCTCTCCGCCGGATAATGTAGTTGCACTTTGCCCCAGCTTAATATAGCCAAGACCGACATCTTTTAAGGTTTGCAGCTTATGTTTTATTTTATGCATATTTGCGAAAAAGTCAATTGCCTCTTCCACACTCATTTCCAAAACATCATAGATGTTTTTTCCCTTATAAGTAACCTGTAAAGTTTCATCATTATAACGCTTACCGCCACATTCTTCACAAGGTACATAAACATCTGGCAAGAAATGCATGGAGATACGTAGGATACCATCTCCCTGACATGCCTCACAACGTCCTCCTTTTACATTAAACGAGAAACGTCCCTTATCATAACCACGCATCTTTGCTTCCGGTGTCTGTGCAAACAGGGCACGAATATCATCAAAGACTCCGGTATAAGTCGCTGGATTACTTCGTGGTGTACGACCGATTGGGTCCTGTGAGATATCAATAATTTTATCAATGTTCTTAATACCTTTGATTTTCTTATGCTTTCCTGCTTTGATACGCGTTCTTCCTAATTCATGCATGATGCCCTTGCTTAAGACTTCATTCACTAGTGATGATTTCCCACTGCCACTGACTCCGGTAACAACAATAAAGGTTCCTAAAGGAAATTGCACATCGACATTTTTCAAGTTATTTTCACAAGCACCGATGACCTCTAACTTTTTCTTATTACCTTTTCGTCGCTCACTTGGTACTTCAATTTTCATCTTACCACTTAAATACTGACCGGTAATGGAATTAGGATCCGCCATTACTTCTTCCGGTGTTCCGGCAGAAACAACTTGTCCGCCATGAATTCCGGCACCCGGACCGATATCGATGATATAATCACTTGCCCGCATAGTATCTTCATCATGTTCAACAACAATCAAGGAGTTTCCAAGATCTCGCATATCCTTTAACGTATTGATCAAACGATCATTATCACGCTGATGCAATCCGATACTAGGCTCATCCAGCACATATAATACCCCACTTAAGTGAGAACCAATCTGCGTTGCTAACCGGATGCGCTGTGCTTCTCCACCGGATAAAGTACCTGCTAAACGATCTAAGGTCAGATACCCCAAGCCGACATTATTCAGGAAACTCAAACGTTCACGAATTTCTTTTACAATTAATTTGGCAATTTCTTCTTCCTGTTTTGTCAGTGTTAATTCTTCCATAAAGACAGCTGCCTGACGCACTGACATCGTCGTCCATTCATAAATATTAATGCCGCCGACACGCACGCTTAAAGCCTGTTCATTTAAACGTCGCCCGCCACAGGTCGGACATGGTGCTTCTGCTAAGAAAGTCGCATACCATTCCCGTGACATCTGTGAACTGGTTTCCATATAACGTCGTTCGATTAAAGTACATACACCTTCGATAAACTCCGTTTTTTTCATCACATTCCCACTGCGTGATTCAAGTTTATAAGAGATCAGATCTTTAGAACCATACAAGACAATATCCAATTCTTTTTTGGTAAAATCTTTGATTGGTTTATCAATACTGATATCATAATAGTTTAATAAAGCCGCAAATTTTTGCCATTCCAGATTTTCCGTATTGACAATATTCTTATAATAAACGATACCACCCTGACGTATGGATTTTGTACGATCCGGTATCAGATATTCAACATCAACCTTTTGGGTAATACCTAACCCTTTACATGTATCACATGCTCCAAAAGGCGCATTGAAAGAAAACAATCGAGGTTCTAGCTTAGGAATGTTAAATCCACAATATTTACAAGAATAATTACTGGAAAACAAGACTTCTTCATGGTTATACGTGACGATTGCCAAGCCATCACTCATCTTTAATGCCGTTTCTAATGAATCATGCAACCGTGAACGATCGCTTCCTTTTACGATACGATCAATCACAACATCAATATTATGTTTCTTATTTTTCTCTAATGCCTCGACATCTTCCAATAGCTTCATTTCACCATCAACTCGCACGCGAAGATACCCTTCTTTACGTAAATGGTCAAATAAATCCTTATGCGTTCCTTTTTGACCATGGACGGCCGGTGATAAAATCGTTAAACGTGTCTTATCTTCCAGCTCCATGATTTTATCTACCATCTGTTTAATTGTCTGAGATGTAATAGGTTCATTATGCGTAGGACAATATGGTACACCGATTCGGGCATACATCAAACGCAAATAATCATAAATCTCCGTTACGGTTCCAACCGTTGATCGCGGATTATTACTCGTCGTTTTCTGATCGATGGAAATGGATGGGGATAATCCTTCAATAGAGTCTACATCCGGTTTTTCACTATTGCCTAAAAATTGACGGGCATAAGCACTTAAAGACTCCACATAACGTCGTCTTCCTTCGGCATAAATCGTATCAAATGCCAAAGATGTTTTTCCTGAACCGGATACTCCGGTCATAATGACAAATTTATCGCGTGGTACCTTAATATCGATATTTTTTAAATTATTCTCACGGGCACCTTTTATATCTATATAATCATGGCTCATATTTCTACCTCCAAACAACTACTATTATACATTAGTATGACCTTTTCGCCTAACTTTTCGCATTCTGAATCGCATTATTTTAAAAAAAAATAAAAAATTTGAAAGGTTTTATAAAATAGCATCGTGTTATAGGTGTACAAGGTACACAAGGAGGAATTTATTATGAAGAAGAAAAAAACAGTCGTCGTAATTGCAGTCGCTGCTACCCTTATACTCTCAATAACTTTATTGAAGGCAAAAGCTGACACCTTTCCACATTTTGGTGTTCATCATGGTTATGAAACACATGAACATTGTGACAATACACAAAAGCATAAAGAAACACACCATGCGATATCTCAAAATAAGGCATCTGTGAAAACAGCCACCCCAAAACAAAAAAGCCCTCTTACGCCAACAACGGTGTCCACAAATACTACAAATACGCGTTCAGTAAGCAATAATGATGATTCGCAATATAGAAATCAGCAGCCTTGCGCTAACGAGAATAGACAGTGTCAAAACAACAACCAAACCTTATGCCCAAATTGTCAAAAGCAACATCGTACACAGACACCATGTCCAAACAAAGGTAACTACCAGATGAAACAAACACGTAGCGGAAGAAGTAATCACACTGCTTGTAATAGAGGATATCACGGAAATCACCACTAGGCAAAACAATTAGAATTCAGTATACTAAGAATAAGGGATGAGGAAACCATGCGAAGTGAAGAGGAATTGAGGACAGCGATTCATCGTTATGCGGACATGATTCGCAAAATCTGCTTTATCCATATGAAACAGGAGAGTGATGTGGATGATGTTTTTCAATCTGTCTTTTTGAAATATGCGAAACAATCAAGCTTTCATGATGATGAACATGAAAAGGCATGGCTGATTAGGGTGACCATCAATGAATGTCATGATACTTTAACTACATGGTTTCGCCGTAAGGTCATTTTGAGTGATGAATTGGAAAGTTATGCACCCAGTGTTACTTCTATGCATTCCACAATGTTGGATGCTGTTCTTCATTTGAAACCAAATTATCGCAATGTTATTTATTTATATTATTATGAAGGTTATAAGATTCGTGAAATTGCAGATATTCTGCAAAAGAAAGAAAATACGATTCATACCTGGCTGAAACGAGCAAAAGATGATTTGAAAATCATGCTGGGAGGTGATGATCTTGACTAATCCATTAAAAGACTTAGATCAGCTGCATGCCAGTGAAGAAACGAAAGAAAAAACATTACAGTATGTTTTATCAAAACAACGTCATAAGAAAACATTGCCAATATGGCAAGGAGCACTCGTATGTGCGATCAGTGTTTTGTTGGTTATGCTTTGGCAGCCTTGGAAAGTTGATGATCTTCCAACAAAACCAACTTCACCGGCAGCCATTGCCTCAACCATCACCTTAGATGTGAATCCAAGTATGGAATTATCTGTGGATGCGCAACATCGCATTTTACAAACAAAAGCTTACAATAAAGATGCGAAACAGATTTTAGCGAGCATTGATCTTAAAAACAAAGAACTTGATGAGGCATTAACTTTATTATTTGCGAATGCTACCTATCAGAAATATTTAGCAAATGGTATCTTGGAAGTCGGTATCTATGCCGATGATGCAGCTCTGCAAAAAAGTCTAGAGGAAGAAATTGGCGCTTATCTGAAAAGCAATGCTACGGCAAAACGATATCACTGTGCATCTATTGATTCCAAGACACATGAAGCGGCCAAGATGCATCATACAAGTCAGGGCAAATATCGTGTGATTGAACAAATACGTTCTTATGATGCAGCTTATACAATTGAAGAATTGTCAAACTATAGTATGAAAAAATTATATGCGCTATTAGAACAATACGATGATTCCGCTGTACCTGAAGGCTGTCATAGTGAGCGTGCACATGAGAGTAATCAGGAAACACATCATCAAAACCGTCATCATGGCAATCATGATTAGTCCCTTTAAAAGGGACTTTTGTATTATAAAGTTAGGAGTTAAATCGATTTAATTCCTAGCTTTTTATTATAATACACAAAGAATCACAGTAAAATTAAAAGGATTAACTCCTATACAATATAGGAATCAATCCTTAATCAGTCGGGTGTGATAATCTGTGTCCAACTTTATGGGTTCACTTCAATCCTAAGACTAACTGCTCTGATTGTAATGAAGTGCTTGTATTTTCTTTATCACTTCTTGTCTGTAATTTTCAATATCTAAAGTCCTTTTTCTACCCGCTGTTAAGTGCATAATCGGTAAATCAATTTTTTCAAGATCATTCAACAGCAATAGCGGTTCTTCAAAAACGCAAAACGATTGTCCCGTTTGATAATTGTTGCTTTCTTGATAAATTCTAAAATCCTCGAATAAAAATTCGTTTTGAGGAAGTATGATATTTTTCGCTTCTTCTTTATACAAGTACCTTGCAAAGTTATACAATCCAAATGCAAAAAAGGAAATTTTTCTTGTAAACGGATTTTCGCCATAATCTTTTGATTTTTTATGTGCTTTACAGAGATTAGCTAATTCCAATGAAAATTTCTCCCAATCTTTTTCAAACAATGAAAGGAAAGTGCTTATCACTGCCATTTCTTCTGATGTATGTTTTCCTTGCAAAAATCCTTTGCTTTCTTCAATCACATATTGTTTCCACGCAGGTTCTTGATAATACAGATACATCACTAAATTTGTAATACTGCACGCAGATTTTAACCCATTCTTACTAAGTCCGTTTTCTTTTGGAAATATATTTTCAATATCACGAAAGCGGTTTGCACAGAATATATGCGGTAAAACATTCCAAGCGTAAATGGAATGGTCGCAACTGCTGTTTGTTATTGTGAGTTGTCCCCATGTTACTGCCGAATTGAATGCATTATTTAAGTAGCTCATATCCTTTTCTTGTAATGCTAGATAACTTCCTAAATAAACAATCTTTTTTCTGAAATTTTCATGCAATAATTTCAGCCATATAATAATTTGTTCTTCTTGCTTTTTACTTTGACAGTATTTCATATATTTCTTTAATCGCTCATCAATATATGCGTCCATGTTGGCATATCCGAACATTTTATCCACATTTTGTAAATAAAGTTTTATAAGTTCCTTTTTATCCATAGAGTCCCTCATTTCACTTGTAAAGTTCCGATGTTTACTATATAAATGCTTTAAGACCAAGTAAAATAAGCACAATAGCTATTACTGGAACAGGCATTATACAAATAAGAAATACATTTAATTTTTTCTTTGCCTCGTATGTATCTTCTTGTTTCGTTTTTTTGATTTTTTGCAAAACAATAAATGGAAAAGAAAGAAAAATAAGAACACCTATTAAAATCATTGCAATATTCATTTATATAATCCTCCTTGATAAGTTTATATATTTGCCATGTGAAATAGATACTTTTTATATCACACCTTATAAAATGCAGTTTTACCTTGTAAATACAACGTTTTACGTTTGTAAATGTCTATTGTCTTTTGTTTTTTCTGCCCCCCTTGTTAGATAACGGGGGCTTAATCTTCGCTCGCCACAGGCTCACTCACAGACGAAGTGAACCAGCCACTTGCAAGACATGGCAGAAAAATCCGAGAGATTTTCCTGCCACCGTGTCTGGATCACTCCGTCTCTACAACTAATAATATAGCATAATATAAAACGGGAATTTTTCATATTACTCAACTACATATCCATATTCTGTATGTGGTAAATATCTTACAGTTATTTTATCCCCTATATCACTACCTGTTCCCCAATACTTTAATGAATGTTCTTCTCTCGTTTTATCATCTCTAATATGTATTCTTCTTTCACTATTAGAGTTTTCTCCAGACATTGAGCCTTGTGTGACTTCGCCTGTAACTTCAACTAAATCACCAGAGAGTAAATAAGGTATATCCAAACAACAAGGAACAGTTATCAATATACCGAAAATCTGTGCCCATTATGAATAAAGATTTATTCTGTTTTTTTCCAAAGCCAAACATAAAAAACCTCCTTAGATAAAAAACAAATTGTTTAAAAAATTTATTTATATTTCAATAAGATTATAACATTTACCCAGTATGTAGTCATTACTTTTCTGCTATCTGTCATAATATTTTTTATCCCATGTCTTATCAAGAGTGCAAGCATTGCTTACGCAACAGGCTCTTGACAATTCATGTTCTAAAAAATGATTAATAGTCAAGCAGAAAAAGAATACTTATGCTGTATCGTACCAACAAAAAAGACATCTCATATTCTGTATGAAATGCCATTTTTGCTTTTTTATGCTGTTTTCTTTGTCGTATCAAGGTTCTTTCAATCGTAGTAAATTAGTGGTAAATTTCTTTTATTTTTCGTTTATATTACTTAAAATCCCTGTGATTATGCTGATAATCAGATTTTTGCTCTTTTTTTCACTGAAAAAATGAAAATTATAAGGCAAACCATTTAACATAAGATCAATAATTTAACATGCATCTAGGTTTTGATGAAATGAGAAACCCAAACCTTATTTCAACACTTGACACGGTATTATTGGAATACTAACTTTTAAAAAAGGCTTGAAAAAGTTCTTTTGGGCACATGGCTTTCATATAAAACACATGAAAAAACAGGATTTGATTGATTTCATCTTCTCCTGTTTATTCTAATCTTTAGCACGTAAGTTATTGGTCTTTTTCCTTACTCCTGTATCATTTTAAAATATTGTACAGCCTGACAGCCTCTGCCGGTATGTACTCCCACGACACTTACCAGCTTAATGATTTGATGCTTTGCATTAGGAAAGGCTGCTTTGATCTTATTCATATAATATTCTGCTTCTACTGCATCATCCGCATGTGCGACTGTTATCATATAACTATCATCCACATGCTCATTACGCATGATTTCAATCGCCATATCCATTGCTTTATGCATGGTTCTGACCTTATCCACAACATCAATTTTTCCATTGGTTTCTTTATTTATTTTCAGAATTGGTTTGATTTTTAATAATCCCCCTAAGGTTGCGGCCAACGGTGTTAATCTTCCGCCACGCTTTAAATGCTGTAGATCATTAGGCAACAACAAAGTATCTGTCGTTTCCACGATACGAGATAACACATCTTTGATTTCTTGAATTGTCTTGCCTTCTTCATGCAGCCTTTTGGCTGTCTTTATCATATATTCCTGTACCACCGCCGTAACATGACAATCAACATAAGCAAATGCTAAACCTACTGTTCTGGCACACATTTCCATAGCGTTAATCGTACCGCTTAGTCCACTGCAAATCGGTACGGCAAAAATTTGTTCATATCCGTCATTTTTTAAATGTTCAAATAAAGCCTCAATTTTCCCAAGTGAAGGCAATGAAGTAGATAGCATCACCCCATCACGCATAAGTTCATAAATGCGGTCAATACTTAATTCTTCCAGATCTTGATAGTTTGTATTGTCATAGCTCACCTGTAAAGGTACGCTGAAAATACCTTCCTTTGCTAATTCTTCAACTGTTTTACCTGTTCCACTGTCTGTCACAAACGCTGTTTTCATGGTAAACCCCTCCAATATCTAACACATATTATACTTTATTTCATAGAAGATGAAAAGCCATTCGCCAGAAGTTGTCATTCTTCTTGGGATGGCACGTAAAAAGAGGAGGCTTCCTCATTCCTCCTCAAATGTTTACATTTTAACTTTGCGGATGTATTGTATACCCAAGCATCCTAACCCGGTGTGACAAGAAATCACAGCACCAATGAGCCCAAAATAGAGTTCCATTCCAGGGAAAGCCTCTTCCATCAAAGTTTTCAGCTTTAACCCTTCCTCTTCTGAACCACTATGTAAAACGGTTAAGGTATACGCATCATCAAGCTTTGTTTCTTGAAATGTAGTAACGGCTTTGCTCATCGCCTTTGACATCGTACGCACCTTGTCAAATACATCAATTTTACCTTGTGAACCTTCATCCAGCTTTAAAATAGGCTTAATTTTTAACAAACCACCTAAAGCAGCTGCTAACGGTGTTAATCTTCCGCCACGTTTTAAATGCTGTAAGTCGTTAGGAATGATCAATGTATCACTATGTGCCACACTATCCTGCAAGCGTTTCACTATTTCTTCTGCCGCAACCTCCTGTTTTACTAACTGCTGCGCGCATTTTGCTAAGTAGCACTGTATATTACAAGTAGAATACGTTTCAATAATATGCAGCTTCAGTTCACATTCTTTCGCAACTGCATGCATCACGCTGGATGTTGAAGATAAGCCACTTGTTAAAGGTATCGCGATTACATCTTCATATCCATCTTTTTTTAATTTATGGAATAATTCTTCAATGATTCCCATTGGCGGCATTGATGTTGTCGGCATTTCACCTTGTTTCAACATCTCATATATTTGTTCTACCTGGATATCCACCCCGTCCAGATACATGTTGTCGTTTACAATAATTTGCAATGGCAGATAATAGATACCCAAAGCATCTGCCTGTTGTTTATTTAATCCGCTTCCGCTGTCGGTTACAATCGCTGTTTTCATAGGTAACCCTCCCTTTCGTGTACGGCTTATCATTACATTTCAGGTTATCAAACAATCCTGATTTGCTTTTATATTATAACAGATGAAGTTTGAATGTCAAACGACAATTCGGAAAGGATGTATATGCCCATACTAGATAGCATATATCTAGATACCTTTTATTATAAAAAGCTTACCCCTCATAATAAAACGTCTATTGTCATACATACCACTAGCATCACTTAAAGGAAACTTTAGGTACATTTACAATAGACGCTTTTTTCATCAAAGCTTTCTGGTAAAGACAATGACACTGTATGGTTCTACATTTACTTTCTGAATCAAAATATCCTCTGCCTTGCCATTGTAATACAATAATTTATAAGCCGTATTCATATCGTGAGTGAAATACTCCTGTGAAGGATTGAACAGAATGATCATTTCTTCTGTATCATCTAGCAGTTTGTAAATCAATGCCTTATTTTGGATGGTGTCAAAATGCACATGCTGTTCTACATCCTCCTTGCGGCAATAACGCAGACAGGCATGTGCTCTACGCAGCTTAATCAGCTCTTTTGTACATTCCACGATGTCTTGATACTGATTCCGACGCAGATAATCTATTTTATTTATCTCATCACTTTCTTCATACGTATTTGGTAATCCATGCTTACTACGGGCAAATTCTTGACCGCTGTGTAAGAAAGGAATCCCTTGCGCTAATAAAACCGCCGCAATCATCATCTTATGCTTTGCGATGCGGATATCTTTGCTATCTTCCTTACAGCATTCTTTCAATTTATCCCAGCTAGTCATATTATCATGACATTCCACATAATTCACAACATTTCGAGGATTGGCAAACATAGCTTCCATTCCTTCATTTGTACAGCTGGCACTTAAACAGTTTTTCATAATATCAATCAGATACAATGCGCCACTGCAATATCCTTTTACATTCACTTCATTGCTTGCCGTGCGACCTTTTACAACATCTCGGAAACGATCAGAGAAATGTGCGATAAATGGCATTTGAGCATTATTGCCAATGCTTGCACGCTGACGGAAATCTAAGAAACTTGGCATATCCCAACCTTCCCCATAGATCATAAAATCTGTATTAATTGCGCAACATTCCCGATAGACGGCATTCATGGTATCAATATCTAAAATGCCCATGAGATCAAATCGCAATCCATCGATATGATAAGTTTTTACTAAGAATTTGCAAGCATCGATAATATATTTAGCACACATGCGACGTTTACTGTCTACATCATTCCCACAAAAAGTACCATTAGAAAAATCGCCTTGCTCATTCATTTGAAAATAATAACTAGGGACCGTCTTGTCAAAGAAGCTTTCTTCCTTATCATATACATGATTAAAGACTACATCTAAATTGACACGAATGCCTGCTTTATGGCATTCTTCCACCAGTTTCACAAATTCAAATATACGGCTATAAGGGTTATTCGGTTCACTGCTGTAACTGCCTTCAAAGACCCGATATTGGACCGGATCATATCCCCAATTGTAATGTAATAAAGGATAAATTTCATCAACAGATCCAAAATCCATGACCGGCATCAGCTGTACATGTGTAATGCCTAATGATTTTAAATAAGAAAAACCCGTCTGCATGCTTTTTGTTTGTTCATTTTCTTCCACAAATCCACGAAAAGTTCCAGGACAGCTTACTCCGATATTGCTTTGCATCGTAAAATCACGCACGCTTGTCTCATACACAATTGCATCACATGAACTTTGCAATGGCGGTAAAGGATAATCCTTTACACGAATCTTTGCCAAATCAACAATAGCCGAACGTCTGCTGTTTTCTATGGAAGATACACCATATGGGTCAATGGTCTCTTTCCATTCGCCATTTACTCTGACAAGGTATACATAGGTCGCATTTTCTAAATTTTCTAATATCGAATAACGAAATACCCCATGTTCACTACGTTTCATCTCATACGTATACGTAACATCATTTTTCATGATTTCTAACTTTACACGATAAGCTGTAGGTGCCCATAATGCAAAAGATGTGGCTTTTTCATTATACGTATAACCTAAATCATCCCCATCATAATAAAACAATTCATCAAATTTCGCTGTTTTTACAACAGCGCTGTATTGTAAAACGGTAGCGCGTGCATGTTGATGCACTACATAATACTCATTTCCTATTTCAATTGAATCATAAAGAGCCAACGTATATTTATTGTAATTGCTATGAGTTGTTTCAATAGACTGAATATGGAGATCATAAATATGTCCTCTGGTGTCTTTCAAATAAAACTTATTACTGACACCTTCATAGCTGTTACGAGACATAAATACAGTTATCTTATCAAAGTCATCCAGATAAGCTTCATAATATTTCTGTTGTCGCATATTTTATCACCTTGACCTTATTATAACAGACTTTCTCCTTTTTATCATTCTCAAGTGGAATTTCCTAGCAAAGCACCTTATTTTAATATCATTTCCGGCTAAAAAAGCTAACGGCATCTTTTCATCGTTTGTATGCATACATGCTTACATCTTTGCTAAGCAGTTGCATCTTGCCTCATATTGTTCCTTAGAAAAAGGATGATTCCTTTAACGTTTCAGCGTTTTATGAAATTCATCCTGTACCTTTCGTAATAAATCTTCTTCCATGAGTAATCTTCTACCAAGATTCGCCAATGTGATGGCACCATCACGTAAAGCTTTTCTTCCTGCCTCATGAATGGTAGCTGCTGCCATTTCTTTTGAATGTCCATTGACACATGCATCGGCAATCTTGATATAGCCATGCAATGCCGGGCAACAATAGCTGACACTTCCGATATCACTAGAGCCATTTGGCACCTCATCTACCGGTTTCACATCCGTTCTGCCTAATGCCACATATTCTTCTTTCAACAAATCACATAAGGTATAATTTATGACACAGTCTTCATAAGGGCATTCATATGTCGTTACCTGATAGGTACAGCCACTCGCTTTACAAGCTCCCTCAACACAATCAATTGCTCGCTGACTGAGCTCTTTTACATACTGCATAGAGGTTCCACGGAAATAATATTCCAAACTGGCATAGGCCGGAATGACATTGGCAGCTTCACCACCATCACGAATAATACCGTGAATATATGTATTTGGCAGTGCATATTGGCGTAGCAGATTAATGCCGATATAGCTCATAACCGCTGCATCCAAGGCTGATTTTCCATGCTCAGGTGAACAACCATGTGTATTTACACCATAAAATTCAAACTTCAATGGTAACAATGCCAAAGTTCTGCCCCCGACTCCATCTTCCGTATCTGGATGAATCATCATCGCCACATCCACATCGTCAAAAACATGCGCATTCGCCATAGACACTTTCCCACCGAAATTCTCCTCTGCCGGTGTTCCTATCACACGTATTTCTCCGCCAATATCATCAATGATTTCTTTTAGGGCCACTCCCGCAGCAATGGATGTTGCCGCAATCAAATTATGTCCGCAACCATGTCCCACTTCCGGCAAAGCATCATATTCGCATAAATATGCAATTACCGGACCTGCCTTGCCACTTTTATACACTGCTTGAAAACCAGTTGGCACAACGAAAGCCTTTTGCGTTTCAAAACCAAAAGATAATAACCCTTCACTTAACAACTCCATCGTTTCAAATTCTTCATTACCGATTTCCGGATGATCGTACATATGTTGTACATAGGACATATAAGTATCTAAGTTTTTTTCAACACTTGTGATTAACTTTTCTTTTAACTCCATCTTCATTACCCCTTTTCTGTTGCCTATTATTTTAACGAAATTCACATAAAATTGCAAATACAGCTTTTTATAAAGCAAGTATCCTCAAGGCATGCGTGTATCTATGCCCTTTTCCATCATTAACACTTCATAATAACCCCTTTATGCATCAAGGGAACAGGATACCTCTTTGCGTGAGCGTTCGTTACCGCACTTATCCTTTTTGATAAGCTGGGATGTAGTAATAGTACACAACAGAATTAAGCTTATCGCCTCTCATTTATGTGAATGCTTGAAATTATGTATTTGGTAAGCGTTCTTTCCCGTGTTTATGAAGAAAAAAATAGCCACATGAGTAAATTTAAGCATAAAAAAAGGAAGCATGACACGATTGCGAAATAGTGCAATTGCCATACCTCCCAGTTGATTATTTCCAAGGAAAAATCTTTCTTATTTAACCGTCACCGGTTTAATATTCCAAATATCACGTGCATATTCATGGATCGTACGATCACTTGAGAAATAGCCAGACTGTGCGATATTTATCAGACACATTCTTGCCCATGCTTCTGCATTACGATAGCGCTGTTCAATATTGCCCTGCGCATGCACATAAGCTTCAAAGTCTGCCAACAACAGATATTCATCATTTTTGAACATCAGTTCATTATAAATCTGTTTGAAATCTTTAGAATCATTTGAGAAGGTACTGTCTACCAAGCTATTGACAACCTTCTGAATATCACCGTTTTGATTGTATTTTTTCCAAACATCATAAGAATTTTCATGACGAATCAAGGCCACATCATCTGCACGAAGACCGAAGATTTCAGCATTCTCATAGCCGACACGTTCTACGATTTCCACATTAGCACCATCCATCGTACCTAAGGTAATCGCACCATTCATCATAAACTTCATATTACCGGTACCGCTTGCTTCTTTACCGGCTGTAGAAATTTGTTCTGATACATCGGCAGCATTCATCAGGATTTCCGCAATGGATACCCCATAATTCGGAATGAATACGACCTTCATATAACGGTTAATATCACTATCGTTATTTACCTTATCAGCCACACAGTGAATCAGCTTAATAACTTCCTTCGCAAAGGTATAGGAAGGTGCTGCTTTTGCGGCAAAGATAAAGGTTCTAGGATAAATACGGAAGTTAGGATCTGCTTTCATACGGAAATAGAGATGAATAATGTTCATCACATTTAACAGCTGACGTTTATAAGCATGTAAACGTTTCGCCTGTACATCAAAGATGGAATTTACATCAATGTCAATGTTCAAGGTATCCTTAATGTACTTCGCAAGTATTTTCTTACGTTCCATCTTCACATCCATGAATTTCTTCTGAACTTCGCTGTTATCTACATACTTCATCAGATCTTCTAATTTTTCAGGATGTTTTTTGAATGCAGGACCAATGGTCTTTTCTAACAACTGTGTTAATTGTGGATTAGAATACAACAACCAACGACGATGTGTGATACCATTCGTCTTATTGTTGAATTTGCCAGGATATAAATCATTGAAGTTCTTCATTACATCTTCTTTTAAGATTTTAGTATGCAAAGCCGCAACACCATTCACACTGTGCGAACCGATGATGGCAAGATTTGCCATATGCACCTGTCCATCCTTGATTACACAACATTCATTCATTAAATCAGAACGTCCTAAATCATGAGAGCAGGCATATTTGAAACGACGGTCGATTTCTTCGATAATCATATAAATACGTGGCAATAAATCTTGTACATACTGAATCGGCCATTTTTCCAATGCTTCACTTAAAACAGTATGATTCGTATATGCCATCGTTTCTGTTACGATTTTCCAAGCATCATCCCATTCGTAACGGAAATCATCCAACAGGATACGCATCATTTCCGGAATACACAATACCGGATGGGTATCATTCAACTGAATGGCATTCATTTCCGCAAAGTTGTCCAATGTTCCATATACGCGTAAATGCGCATCTATAATGTTATTTAATCCTGCCGCAACAAAGAAATATTGCTGTTTCAAACGCAATAATTTTCCATGTTCTGTAGAATCATCCGGATAAACATTACGGCAGATTTCACGAACTTCGTTTACATATTCATTCAAGTTAGCCGCATCACATGCATCATCGGCAACTTCTGCACTCCACAGACGTAACGTATTGGTCAGTTTCGTATCATAGCCAACCACAGGTACATCATATGGAACCGCACGAACAACCAAGCTTGGCACATGGTTTACAACCGCCTTGCCATCTTCTCCCATCCACATGTCCACATGACCGCCGAATTTAACATTGACTGCATGCTTTGGTTTTCGCACTTCCCAAACGTTACCTAAAGACAGCCATTGATCAGGTACTTCTACCTGTTCATTATTTACAATTTTCTGTTTAAATAATCCATATTCATAACGAATACAGTTTCCATTGCCCGGTAAATTCAAAGATGCTAAAGAATCCAGGAAACAGGCTGCCAGTCTTCCCAGACCTCCATTTCCTAATCCTGCATCACTTTCCAGGTTTTCAAGTTCATTAATATCCAGATCCAGATCAGCTAAACCTTCTTTGACTAAATCATAGATACCGAGGTTCATCAGGTTGTTTGTCAGAAGACGTCCCATTAAGAATTCCATAGAGAAATAGTACATCTGCTTGCTTTTCTTCTCTGCGATGGCATTCTTTGAGTCGTTCCAGTGAACACTGGCATAATCTCTAACCATTTCCCCTAAAACCATGTATTTTTCTGTTATGTGCGCCTGTTCGATAGAACGGCCGTAGCGTTCAATAATTCTTCTTTTAAACTCTTCTTGAAACTCTTTCTTGTTCTTGAATTCGTTTATCATATACTCGCTTACTCCTCTCAGTAACATATTAATTTTACAATATTTGTCTCTTAATTACAAATGAAATTAAGAAATGCATACAGTTACTATATTCATTATGCGAAAGATGTGTGAATTCATTCAACTGTAAAGGCTTTCTTTATTTTTTAGGTAAAATCATATTCAATTTTTTCCTTTTGATTGTGCTGTTTCCTATCTTGATAATGGTTATAATCCCTCTGAAATTGCTTATTCACTTCGCTGTCTTTATTGCCGCTGATACCATAAGATTGCTGAATATAAGCGGCGATCATGCCACTTACCTTCTCGGCGCCATAGACATTCATATGATAACCGCCATCTTTTGTGTCTGTTTGCCAGTTGATCTTAGATGAATAAGGTTCTAGGTTCATATCCAGATAATCAACCTGTTCTTTTTCAGCAAATTCACTTACCAAACGCGCTCTGGAAAAGGACCATTCTCGAGCACCCGGTACGCGTAACAATAAGATCTGCATTTTCTGTTCTTTCGCAAGTCTGATTAACTCTTTTACCCCTTGTTGATTGGTAGGATCAAGTACTGGTATTTGTTCATTATTATGCATATAATCACGGTCATAGAATGGTTCTATTTTGGTATTCATAATAAAGCCATGTGTTGTATATTTGTTATCTGGTTGCTGCTTTCTTGGTGTCAGACGATTTCGTATTACATCTCTTACATAGGAATGAAGTAACGTTGCTTTTGTTTGTTCATCCATACTGGTATCCGTATAAGAAAGCAAATGTCGTATAGCTTGCATGCGTTCTTTCTCTGGTTTCATGGCATTGATTGCCGCGCAATTGCGCGCTAATCTTCCTTCATTTTGAGCACGAAATAAATTTGCGTCAATAATCAACACTTTTGGCTTTTGATAGCGCAAGGTGCTTTTTAATAGGTAAGTACTGGTCCATGTTGTTTGTGTCGCGCTTGCCAGTGTATAGGAGATGATACCTGTTTGTTTCCATACGATCAAAGGATTGATGGAGCGAGTAAAATTACTATCACCAAGAAATAAGATATCTAAGCTATTCTCTTTTTCTTCATAAAAGCCTTGGATTCCATCACTTTGTGCAGTTGTACATTGATCGAGATGTTCCGCAAAGATTTCTCTTTGCGTATTCCCTTTCAAGAAGAAACAAAAACATACACATAACAATACCATACCCTTCTTCATTACTTTCATATGACCACCTGCCACCTGCATTATACTCCTAGTCTCATACGACACATCTTAACTTTCCTTAATTACTTATCTTTTATACTCTTTCTATATGGAGATAACAATTCACGTGATAGGAACACCCCATTCTTTTATGAAGAAAAGAAAAAGTCTTATTGCTTACCAATCTTATAAGATCATGGCAGCCGTAAGACTTAAGTTGTTATAATCTTCCGTTTGCTTTTTCATACTCCAAATAACGTAATGTTCTTGTAAATCCTTCTTCAATTGTGTTAAGTGGTTGCCAACCAAGCTCGCGCAAGCGTTCACTTGATAAAATTCCCATAGTAAACGGTGCACATCCTGTGTTCGCATCCTTAGGAATATCAAAGCATAATTTTAAATGTTTCTCGGGATTTATCTTCACTAACAATTCAGCCAATTCACGAATAGAAACTTTTCCGTTTTCATCTCCTATGTTGTATGCCAGTTCTTCCCCGTTTAGTAAAATGCGCCACATTCCGGCAATGGCATCTGCGATATAGGTATAAGTTCGTACACTGGATCCATCACTTTTTAATACAATATCTTCATTGAATAGGACATTCTTCAAGAAGTCCGCCTGGACACGGCCATCATAAATGGACATGCCTGGACCATATGTATGGGCTAATCGTGCAATTTTCGTATGTAAACCATACTGCTTATGGAAAGAAGCACACATGGTTTCAGCCGCTTTTTTCCCTTCAGGATAGCATGATCTAGCATCTAATGGGTCCACAAGACCATACGTATTTTCATAGAAGAATTCCTGATTTTCATCTGGCTGTCCATAAATTTCTCGGGAAGAAATAAACATATAGCCTTTGGCATTCTTCTCTTTCGCTAAACTTAGCGTATAGAAAGCTCCTAGTGTGTTAGCCGCAATCGTACCTACCGGATCTTCGCGCATGATCAATGGACTGGCCGGGCTTGCGGCATGAATGATATAATCAACCTTTCCATCATATACCATCGGCTTACTTACATCATGTGCCACAATTGTTACGGCCGGATTGTTTGCTATATCTTCCGGTATCTTTTTGGGATTACGCACAACGCAGATAACCGTAGCATTCATCTTTCTTGTTTCATTTAATGCTAAAACGGTCCGCACAAAATAGGTTCCTACCATTCCGCTGGCACCGGTAACCAAAACGGCGGCATCTTTTAATTTATCCCAAGCGATATCCTGTGCGCAGATACGTTGTAAATCTTCTTTTACTATTGGATTCATAGTAGCCTAGCCTCCTCAATCTATTTTAAGCCTAAGATCTGCTCATTTTCACGATATTGCAATAATGCTCGTAAAATATAGAAATCTTCCGGCGTCGTTACTTTAATATTTCCGCGATTTCCTTCAACGATGTACATTTTCTTACCCAGATTTTTATATAAGTTACAAGAATCGGCAATATCAACATAGTCTGGATTTAGTTCTCGCATTTTCTTATGCGCATCCATGATTTCACCTAAGTAAAAGCTCTGTGGTGCCTGTGCTGTAAACATTTCTTTTTTCAATGGCATCTCTTCTACTTCTTCGCCGCCTTTACTTAAAATCGGTGTTTCAAAGAAAGAGGTACAGGTAACAGCACTGCCATGCTGTTTTACACATTCAATGTTTTTCTGAATCACTTCTTCACTGACAAACGGGCGTACTCCGTCATGAATCAAGACGATGGCATCCTTGTCATTTTCTGCATCCGCTGCACGCAATGCACGATAGATGGAATCCTGTCCGTTGCTTCCACCTTCCACAATGCCGCACACCTTCGTAATCGCAAAACGTTTTGTCAGATCTTGTAATGTCGTGATATAGTCTTTTTTACAAGAAATATAAATCTTATCAATGGATGGACTATTTTGAAAGTTGTCTAAGGTATGGATAATGATTGGTTTCCCATTGATTTCTAAAAATTGTTTTGGCATTCCGGCACCCATACGTACCCCGCTGCCACCGGCAAAAATGATTGCTATATTCATATGAATCCTCCTCGTTTGTATCTGTTTTCATCAGCCTTATTATACTCCTAAACAGAGGTTCTAACAACTGACGATTTCGTAATATATCATCTAAACACGCAGCTTATCGATGTCGATTTGTTTCTGGAATTTCATAATTTCCTGATAAATTCGCTCACAATTATGATGATCATTTTGAGCATAGAAATTATCTGCGCGCTTGCGATACTCCTCTTTCATGACACAGCCTGTTTTCATATATTCACATAACATATCAATCAGCTGCTCACTCTTTGTACATATTTCACCAAAGCCCATCGTATCGTAGAAGAAGATACCATCATCATAATGTGGCGGCAAAACATCCGGATGGAAATACACAATCGGTTTTCGCATATACGCAAAGTCAAATTGCACACCGGAATAATCGGTAACCATTAAGCTGGATTCGGTTAAGATTTTTTCATAGCTCAGATCACCAACGGAAGGAATAACTTCTAATTCATCATTTTTGGTAAAGTCCTCAAGCTGCGAACTTAAGATTGGATGCAGCAAGAATTTAATCTTATATCCATAAGCTTTTGCACAACGTAATAATCGTTCATTGTTGATTAAATTGTTATACACATGGAAATATGTTGAATTTTTAAATTCCGGATTATAGCCTCTTTGTTCACCTTCACTAGTTGTTACAGGCAAGGCATTGTACATACGCCATGTCGGTGATAATAAGATCTGTTTCTTATCATTATTAATTAAGCCGTCATAACGTCCGATTCCGGTTAACTTCAAAATATCAAATCCTTGATAGCCATAAGCATGTTTGGATAAATTTTCATACTCAAACTTACTTGCTAAAAAATACATCAGGGTATTATCGATGATACGGCGCTGGGCGATTGCACACTTTTGCACCGATAATCCATGCTGCAGACACATGGAGCCAAAGTTACATAAGCCTCTGATATATTTAGAAGTACTCTTATTATAGCCATTAAATGGGAATAAATGAGAATTCGTTATTAAGACAATATCGGCGTGGACAAAAACAAGTTTATGCTTTAACGAGCCGTTCTTTAAAGGCGTATAGCCATCTTCCTTCAACTTTCGATAATCACTTGTATTTTCATTGATCAAATAATACTTCGTGATGCCATCATCAAAGTTGGCACTATAGCGGTATAGATATTCACAACTGTCTCCGCCTTTATACAACTTATCCAACATGAGCCAAATGCGTTTATTCTTATACCATGGATACGTGATCCAATATAACCAACGAAAGCCTAAGGCCGCAAAATCTTTTTTATGATGGTTTTTAATTAAATTTAATTGGAATTGTATCTCTCGTTTTATGACATTTGTCTTCGTCGCTTTTTTAATGGTAATACCATTATCGGCATGATGACATAAATATTTATGGAAGCGCCAGTAGGAATACCGCGGTGTCTTGGATAGTTTTGCCCAATGATTCGCAAATGAAATCTTCATCTGATATTCTTCTCCCTGAATGCGGGCATAGAAGGTAATTCTCTGCATTGCTTTTTTCTCATCTAAAGGAAATTCCAGATGATATGTGAGACGGCGATACCCTGGGACCCCAAAGTATTTTGTTAAGGAATATGCATCAGTATCTACTACCGGATATTCTTTCCCATTAAATTTTGCGTAATATTCTACCTTCCCATGCTGAAAGATACTGATCAATGAACCATCGATCCAAATCTTTCCCTGAATGTAATTCATGACATTGATCGTAAAGCGATGTTTATTCAAAGAAGAGATGCGCAAACCATGAAAACACATTTCTACATCCCGCTCATTCTCTTCATCCAAAACACTTTGATAAGTATATGCTACTTGATCTTTGCCATATTTGATACGCAAATACATGCAACGAATCTCCGGGTTTTTTGTCATATAGGACAATTCATCTTGATTCAAGAGATAATAATCATCAATCTGTAGAAATAATGTTTGGACTAAATCTAAATACGTATCTAGTTTTTTCCCTAAGACGACTTTTTTATTGCGATTATCTTTATTGGCCATCATCCGACAATTTACATAATAGACACAATAATTTTGTAAAAAGGCCGGAATCGTTTTCTGGGTTTTTTTCGCATATTCTAACAATGGGAAAAGATAGCTCTGCAAAGATTCATGATACCAGCGTGCATCATGGGATGGGACATGATAAAGCACTTGATTTTCACGTGGCGCAAAGTATTCATATTCCGCTTTTGCTACGGTGGCATAAACCGGTTTTTCTAATAGAAGCTTCATCACCATATCGGTGCCTGCTTCAAATGGCAGAGTTTCATTAAATCCTATCCGTTTGATCATTTCACTATGAAAGATGGAAGAATCTAAAGCGGTATGTAAAGCAGAATACTCTTGTGACAGATCATAGACAGTATCTTCTTCAATAAAAAGTTTACTTAAAATGTGCTGTTTGCGTGTTTTTGTCATCAATGGGTTATTACAATAGGATTTACCGACAACAAAGGTAGCGGCAGGATTTTCTTCCATTACTTTCATTGCTTTCTTGATGAAATGATGATTCATCGTATCGCCGGTTTCCATAAACATCACATAAGTTGTATCAACATATTGCATCGCCTGATTCAATAAGGCTCCTCGCAGGTTGGCATCACTTTCGATAAGCTTCGCATGAAAAGATGACAATGCTTCTTTTTCCACCGTTTCCCTATCTTTTGGTGCACAGACAAGGATAAGCTGAAAAGCTTTCTCTTTTTGTTGGCGCAGGCTTTCTAATGTTTTCGCTAGCCCTTCTACCCCATTCTGCATCGTCAATACAATTGTCAGTTTTCTTTCATCCATACTCAACACCTCTTTCCTTTCTCATGTAAAAGGATGCTGTCTATCACGATATCACTCGACCGTTTCTCATGTGTATCAAAGCATTCTTCAATAAATGCAGCCAGTTTTTCCATTTCAAAAGTTTTATTACGAATGGTCGATAAGACCTCATCAAACGTTGTACACACCTTACCGCACGCATCATCCAAACTGCGATGCACCCCTCGGCGCAGCTGATAATAATCTTTATCAAACGCATAGAAAATGATTGGCTTTTTATGTAACGCAAATTCATAAATATTACTTGAAAAATCTGTAATTAAGATATCCGTAATATAAAACATATCATTGATATCACCATATTGTGACAAATCTTTCACATAGGTTGCATAAGCAACAGGAATATCCACTTTTTCCTGAATAAAAGGATGCATCTTGAAGATAAAGGCATAGTCTTGTTCACAAAGCTTTGCAATACCATCCATATCAATCTTATCATATGGATAATATGCATCACTTTGCGTATTTCCTCGATAGGTTGGTGCAAACATGATGATCTTACGACCTTTTAATTCCGGGAAATCCTGATAGAACTTCCTTTTATAAGCGTTTATGCGTTCTTCATCTAAATAATTATCCAAACGTGGCAATCCGGTTGCTAAAAAGTGCGAACGATCAATTCCGAAAACTTCTTCATAAACCGGAATTAAGCCTTTACTGCCTACTAAGGCATAATCATATTTACGATGACATGAATCTTTCGGTAATGGTGAGCCGGCTTTTCCAAAACGTGAATATCCTACCGATTTAAAGCCGACTCCGGCATGCCATGCCTGTATCAGTTTTGTTTTAGAGCTTAAAGTAATCGTTTTAAAAATAGGGACATAGTCATCCACAAAAATATAGTCCTGTTTCGCAATGAGCCACAACAATCTTGACCATGTAAAAAAAGTTTTAAACTTGCTTTGCTGCAAGGTTTTTGAGAAAGAATAACTTATTTTAAAAGTTTTATCTAAACCGCGTTCTTTCATACGATCATCAATCGCTTTTAAATTACCGCCAATCGGTGTTCTTGTTTCAGACATGAAGAGCACATGTTTGCCATCCTTTTTACGACAGCTGCTTAATACCGCAAAAATCCCTCTGATTGCCGCTTTGGTAAGAATAAAAGCTACTTTCCGACATCCTTGTTTGAAAGATTTTGATTCTAAGCGCACATCTTTTCGATTGGGATGATCATTTCTTTTCATATAAGTGGTAAAGGCACATAAAATCAAATCTTCTTCATCCCCATGGATGACCAAAGGAGTCTGCGTCGCTTTTTTCTGTAAAACCGCCATATCGCTAATCTGAAAATTAATGGCATAGGCATAGCATTCTTGGCCATAACGATACAGCTTATCCAATTGTTCCAATTTATATCCACATGCCGCTGTGATACTGAGATAATATTTTTCATGATCTTTTTCATAATAAAAATACCATTTCCCATTATCTAAAAGTTTGGTTTCATTAATATTTACCATATTTATCGTCAGCTTATTGTCTACAGGTTGTTCCAAAGGATATACTTTTTTTAAATCCGTCACATAAAAATGGCAGTCCTTGATGGCATCCCCTTGTAAAGATAATGTCAGATAAATATTATGCCAATACATATCGGTTATGATAACTTTATTCATGTGCATCGTTTCCTTCTTTCATCAAATTCAATATAAAATCGGCAATATGAAGACTGGTGTTCCCATCATATACCACATATTTTTTGCAGAAGCGTTGTAATTCATCCATATCATACGGCTCTTTTTCAATAGAATCAATAATGACTTTAGGATCTTTACTGATGACTCCGGGAAGCTCGTTTTCATAGTCTATCGCAAGACCTCGTTTACCGGTGTAATTTTGCATATCAAAATTATAAAAATACAGAGGGATATTTAATAAAGCCGCTTCATAAATAATACAAGAATAATCACTGATAACAGCATCGGCAACAAACAA
Organism: Longicatena sp. 210702-DFI.1.196; assembly: GCF_020563125.1. NCBI lineage: Bacteria > Bacillati > Bacillota > Erysipelotrichia > Erysipelotrichales > Erysipelotrichaceae > Longicatena > Longicatena sp. 210702-DFI.1.196. Next base: position 104,316 of record NZ_JAJCPX010000007.1, read on the forward strand.
CATATCAAAGGAGGTAAAGGAAGTATCAACCAATACATGAGGATTGTGAATCGTCAGCTTTGATAATGGATGCCGTTTTACCACTAAGATCTGATCATCATATAAGGCATCACACAGTTTATCAACATATGTCTGCATCATCGTTTCCTTTTTTCTAAATGTTGGAACATATAAAATAACTTGCTTTTCTTTCAAGATTGGATATCTTTGATATAGCTTTTTACGCATTTCTTGTTTATAAGAAGCATCGGTTAAGATATCCACTCTTGGCAAAGGATAAATGCGTACAATGTCTTCAGGGCAATGAAATCCCTTTGCTAAATCGGCTTGATAAGCAGGGGAACTGGCGAATACATAGGAATACTGTTCATGCATGCGCATGGCCGTCGCAATCTTCGTACTTGTTCCTTCTGCCGTATCCAATGCGGTATAACCAAATTTTTTCATCGTTCCTATCGAATGCCACATCTGAATGATTTTTAAAGAACGTCTATGTTTTAAAAGAGAGATGACGATACAATAGGTATCTAAGACGATCACTTTACTGCTGGCAATCTCTTTCATCTGCTTCAACATATGAAAGGCATATTTGATTTTATCTTTATACGATGATTTTAATCCGCCATCCAAGGTGTGACATAAAAACACGACATCGACGGATGCATCTTGTTGTTGAAGAGCTTTTTTCAACAAGATGAAATCTATGGATGGTGTATTTGATTGTCGGGATATCATGACAACTTTATTTTTTACCGGTAAAAGTTTTATGAAAAAATATAAAACATTTAAGGCTGCGGTACCTAGCTTAATAATTGCCTGCATCTTTTCACTCCGTTCTTAAAATCGATGAATTATGTTTTGGAACCTTTTGGGCATTTTTACTATAAAATATAAATAACGATTAATAAACCATATAAATATCACCATGATGAAGTATATGATGATGGATGCTAACACGGCATAAAACTGACTTGTTAAAAAAATCGGGAAAGCCGCTTGGAGAATACGTAACATAGGGATGTGCAAAGCTAATATGATAATGGTATTCTGTCCGATATAGGATAATAGCTTCGAGTGGAAATTAAACTTTTTCGCAAGAAAGATGAGAATGAAGGATAATGAGAAAGAACTAATCAACATATAGGTGATATTGCGATACAGCTCATTGCTCATATCTACTTGCTTATTGATAAATGCCGAAAAGGTTCCCACACAGAACAACAGAAAGATTTTAAAGCGATAATGCTCCTTAAAGGCATTCATGAAATTCGTAAAATACTTTCTTATCAGATAGCCACAACCATAATAAAATTGCGCAACTAAAGATACATCAAAATGGAATGGAGCATCCAAAAACTCTTTTCCCAACGGTGCCATAACACCGATGACACCCAAGATACACGACATTAAGAAGACCGATTTATCATCTTTTAAATAATAATGTATCATATAATAAATAACCTCAGCAAATAATAAGGTCATTAAAAACCATGTCGCATTGGATGGAGCTCTGACAACGGCGCTATTGGAATAAAAGACACCGAATAAAACTTCTATCAAAGAATCCGGTTGGATCATATGGGTTTTCATGTTGATGTACCAAAAAGGCAAGGATAATATATTTAACATGATGTAGGGATGAGCTAGTTTTATGATTTTATCTTTCACACAATCCATGATAGTCGTATATTTATCAGGACGAAATGTTAAGCCGGATATCATGAAAAATAATGGCATATGGAAGGAATAAATAAAACGAAATACTTTTCCTTCTTTAAACTTTAACAGTGAATGACCTAAAACGACGAAATACATGGAAATAGCTTTTAATTGGTCTAGCCACACTAATCTCGTCGTTGTATTTTCAACTGCTTTATCCATAAAAAACTCCTTTCATCGCATGTTCTAACCCTTTCAACTATAGAGCAAAAGCAACAACGATGTTGTTGCTTTATTTTTTCGTGAATAATTTAGATAAGAATCCCTCTTTATAGTTATGAATGATTCGCTGTTCAAATTTTTCATTTAACATTTTCTTCTTTTCTTTATCACTCATTGCATTCAATTTATCTACATACTCTGAATAGTGGTCACATACTTCATTAATTTCACCAAATTCAATAAGTTTTCCACCTTCAATCCACATGCCCGTCTTACAGAATTCTCGTACCTGTGGCAATGCATGTGAGATAAAGAAAATTGTCTTTCCTTGTTCATCACGCAGTTTTTTCATACGATTCATACATTTCTGGGCGAATCCTTTATCTCCTACGGATAAGGCTTCATCGACAATAAAGATATCCGGATCCAATGCCAGAGATATTGAAAAACCAAGTCTTGATTTCATACCACTGGAATATTTTTTTACCGGCTGATATAAGAAATCGCCTAATTCTGCGAATTCAATAACGTCCTCTGTAATTTCCTGAATACGTTTTTTAGAAAGGCCCATCAAAGCACCCTTAACGTTGATATTTTCTAAGCCGGTCAATTGTTGATTCAGCCCAGTATTGATGGAAATTAAGGCTTGTTCTCCGCTAACATTCATTTCCCCGCCATCAATATCGGATATACCGGCTAAAATAACGGATAACGTTGATTTACCGGAACCATTGGTTCCTAACACGCCAACAACATCGCCTTTTTCAACTTTGATACTAATATCTCTTAACGCATAAAAGCTTTCATTATCATTTGACTTTTGTCCGTCTTTTTTCTTTAATTTATAAATTTTAGAAATATGATGTAATTCAACCGCATAAGGGTTTGTTTCATATGTATTTTTTGCCATTCTTATCACCTGCCTAAATTAAGTCAATGAACTTACGTTTAAACTTATACATCAGCATACAGCCAATTACAAATAAGACAATCGTTACTCCCCAGAAATAAATCGTCTGTGCCGGGTGAGCAAATATCCATCTATTATAGAAAATACAATCACGGTAGCCATTTACGATATAATACACCGGATTTAATTTCATAATAATGTTTAGGATATTATGAAATGGAACACTTGCCGCAAAATGACATTCCCAAATAACGGGTGAAAAATACATCAGCATTCGCATTAGCGAAGTTACCAGTTTTCTGACATCTCTCCACAACATCGTTAAGACGGATAAGATCAAGGTGACAGATTCAACGAATATAAAGGAACAGATCGTGAAATAAATCAATCCTAACCAATATACATTCGGGAAGAATCCGCACATAAATAACATCACGATCGCAATCAGCATCATACAAAGGTGATTAAAGAATTCCTTCGCACAAATCGTTGCCGGTAAGACACTGACAGGGAATTTCATTTTGGTGATAACGCTGGTTTTGGAGAAAATGGCATTACAACCATTCTGAATACATGGCTGAATAAACCACCATGCCGCATACCCAACGACCAACCAAGGCAGATAATTAATTTCAATACCATCATGTTTGATAGGTTTTCTTGACCATGCCAAACCAAAAATCAGGAAATATGTAAGCACCTGAATTGCCGGTGATGCAAAATTCCAAAATAATCCAAACTTAGAGTCACGCATATCCGCAAGTAATTCATACTTTGCGATGCAGAATATACGATATAAGTTAGAGAAGTTTTCTTTTACTACATACTGTACGCTTTTAAACATATACAATACTCCTTTTTTCATTGCTTCCTATAAGCACTATTTGCACAATCTACCACATTATACAACATATAGCAAGTAGAAACTAGAGTTTTTTTACCATTTCTAAGGGGAATATACATTTCTTACCATCGTATCAAAGAGGTAATATTTCATGGATACCTGATGATTACAGAGGAAAAAGCATATGGTTGGAGGAAGGTGGTACAGGTAAAGAAAAGTGTTTCTTACGCACAATATTCGCGATAGAAACACTTCTTTTTCTTTCCATAAGATGGTTTTTAAGCTTACTTAGTCTTGCAAGGTTTCATCGTACTGTAAGAGCCATAATACTTTTTACCA